>JAYYQC010000201.1:0-10000 GCA_036128675.1 Myxococcota bacterium
TCGGTCGTAAAACGGTACCACCGTCACCTTACTAACCGTGCCATCTTCAAGGGTTCGACTGGGAAGACCCGGCTTGATTTCAGCAAGCTTGTCCTTGACCGCTTCAATGACCTCCAATGGATTTTCCATGTAGCGTGCCACGACAACTCCACCCACCGCCGGAGCACCTTCATCATCCAAGGCACCACGACGTAAAGCGGGGCCAAGTGATACGTGCCCAACATCTCGAATTCGAATCGGGGTGTTATTACGAGATACGATAACGGTAGCTTCCAAGTCTTCGAGACTCTTGATGAAACCGCGCCCTCTAACCAGATACTCCACACCATTCACTTCGAGCGTCCTGGCGCCAACATCAAGATTAGATTTTCGAACCGCATCGGCGACCTGCGCTAAATTTACACCATGCCCCCGCATCGCCTCCGGGTCGACATCAACTTGATATTCTCTGACGAAACCGCCGACCGACGCGACCTCGCTCACCCCCTCTACCGACTGAAGCGCAAACCGAACTGACCAATCCTGAATCGAGCGAAGCTCGTCCGGGTCCCAACCTCCAACTGGCTTACCGTTGAGGTCTTGCCCCTCAAGGGTATACCAAAAAATTTGCCCAAGGGCGGTAGCGTCCGGACCGAGAGCAGGAGTAACCCCCTCAGGTAAAGTACCAGGCGACAAAGAACTCAACTTCTCCAATATGCGAGCCCGAGCCCAATAAAACTCCGCATCGTCTTCAAAGATCACGTATAGCGACGAGAAGCCAAACGCCGACGAACTGCGAACCGTCCTTACACCAGGTATCCCCATCAGCGATGCTGTGAGCGGGTACGTTACCTGGTCTTCAACGTCACGAGGGGAGCGCCCAGGCCACTCCGTAAATACGATCTGTTGATTTTCTCCGATGTCCGGAATTGCATCGACCGGAATCGGTGAACGATCAATCGCCCCGACTTTCCAGTCGAAGGGGGCAACATAAATGCCGCTAAGGATAACCAGTAAAAATACAACGCCGGCGACGACACGCCGATCAAGCCACCATTTGACGAACCTGAACCAGGTAGTATGCGCACTCGATGCCATCTTGACGCTCACCTACCGTGGATTGGATAAATCGGATTTTAAGTAGGATGCAGGCGCAACTTCTTCAACGAAAACTCCGCATCGATACATCGATGACCCGAAATAAGCATTTTCAATATCATCACTCTGTTGAACCCAGGATGCCCCTTCGCTGCCCGCCGCCATTGGGCAATGTGCGAGCTTTAAAGGTTTATCTAGGGGATTCCCAAACTGCTCTAAAACTCGCCGTATACTCGCACTTAAAAGCTCAAATCCTTGGCGAGCGGACTCAAATGAGGTCGCGGAAGAAATGCTCAATCCATGCGCATCGATATCATCTCTCAACGGAGCCCACGCCGTCCAAGCAGGCGAACCAATACTAACCTTCACTTTACTTATGGCCGTTGGTAGCTTTTCGGCAGCTACTTTTGCCTTTTCTAAGCTATCGTGTGCGAGAGCATCCTGAATCTCAAGATACCGACGCACCACCGGCGCTAATTGTTTCCTGGTAGCAGGGGTTATGTCGATAATGCCGTCCCAGACTCCGGTGACCTGGTCATCGACCGAGGCCATCATGCTCTTCCCCCCTCGAATTTGTAAATCCGCATCCAGCACGAATGCACCACGGGTTACGACACGCTCTCCCTCACTGAGCCCCGCGATGACTGGATACATGTCGCCGAGGCGAGGTCCAAGGCGTACAACACGTGACTCGTAGCGAAAGTCGCTACCCTTTCTCGTCTCAACATAGACAATAGCCCGCCTACCCGTCAGTAACGGTGCCGTCGTTGGAATCACCATTGGTGCCGGCAAACCGCTTGCCTCAATCTGAGCATCGACACGCCCTTCAACAAACATGCCCGGTCGAAGTCTACCATCCTGATTTGACACGACGACACGCACGCGCGCAGTTCGTCGCTGCGAGTCTAATGTGGGGTCGATGAATCTGACCTTCCCTTGAAAGACCTCTCCAGGAATGGCATCGACGATGAGTTCAACATTCTGACCAACTTTGATCCGAGCTAAGTCACTTTCATAAGCATCAAGCTGGACCCAAAGGCGATCTAATTTTGCTACTCGGTAGAGCGGTGTGCCGGTCTGAACGTAAGCACCTTCAGAGGCGAGACGCTCGATCACTGTTCCGGAAAACGGGCTGCGAATGGATACCGCGCGCGTCGGTACTGTCTGTGTCTCTAATCGCCTTAATTCGGTCTCCGGTACCCCAAGGAGTCGAAGACGTTCTCTCGCCGCCTTCAGAGCCGCATCGGCTGAACGACGCGCTGTGCCACTTGCACCTTTGAGCCGCTCAACCTGTTGTTTTGCAACCGTGAGGTCTTGATGCGCGGCGAAAACCTCGGGGCTGTAGAGGGTAGCGATACTCTGACCAGCTTTAACTGACTCACCGGTTACGCGCACCTTCAACCGGTCAATCCTTCCGCTGGTCCATGCAGTGACTGTTTTCAGTGAGCTTTCATCCGGTTGAATATTCCCCAAGAGACGGAGTTGGGTCGCTGCATCGCCGCGACGATGCACGAGAGTGGTCCTGAGCTTCGCAAGCGAGCGGGCACGTTCAGACAGGGAAACCATATTAGGCTCGAGTTCCGAACCCCCACCGGAGGTCGCAGTAATCAAGTCCATACCACATAATGGGCAGGCTCCCATCTCTGGCTGACGGATCTGAGGATGCATTGAACATGTAAATTCGGAGGATGGTTGCTCGTCACCGCCTACCGACACCGCTGCGTCATTATCGGAGATGAACGCATCGGAGATACCAAAAGCCGCGACGCCTAAAGCAAAACCTAAGCCAAGAGTCATGGAGAGTTTTCTCTTCTCCGGATCGTTGCGCTGGGCATTTTGATTATCGGACATCTTGTTCTCCCCGAAGCTCTAATTCAGGTAGCGGTTCACCTAGGGTTTCTTTGAGCCGAGCACGCGCGATCTCGAGATCGGCGCAGGCCTCTTGCTCTTGAACTTTGAATTCTAGGAGGTCACGCTGAGCGAGAAGCATCTGAGCAATGCTTCCCCTCCCAACTGTATAAGCGCCAAGCACAGATTGGTAAGCGTCAGCCGCCCTTGGAACCAGTGATTCGCGGTAAGTCTTCGCCCGCCGAAAAGCATCGCGAAGTAATGCGATTTCAGTGAGCAGCCTCTCAGTGACCTGATCCTTTATAGCACGTTCCTCGAGCTCGCGTTTTGAGAGTTCGGTTTCTGCCGAATGTATCGCATCTTGATAAGCGTCCTGCCAGAGCGGTAACCGTAGACCAGCTCCGATACCTAAGGCGTCCTTCCCACCGCGCGCCTCACCATCCATGACCTGCTCACCCACGATGGTCCAATCAAGTCCGAGACTAAAGCTTGGCAGCCGATTGCGCCGTTCCACCTCAATATCCGCTCTGGCTTGTGCTTGATGAGCTTGGGACCGGCGAATACTTGGGTGTTCAAGTGCCTTTTTCAGGAGTGTTTCATGATTGAGGTCTTGGAGCGTTTTAACATCGGGTGCTTGATTCGTTGGAACTCTGAAGATGGCCTGAAAACCCATCATTGCCCTAAGTCGTGCCTCAAGCATGAGTTCCGTTTCACGCTGTCTTGCAATCGAATCAGCAACCCGAATTTGTGTAAGCTCGATTTGTTGTAGATCAGAAAGTGTAGCGGCCCCCGTAGCCATTCGAGCACGAACCGACTCGGCCAGACTCTCTAAGACCAACAAGTGTTCTTCGTGAATCTCCTTACCGGCTCTTAGTCTCCAGAGCGACCAGTACGCAGACTCAACTTGAAACCGAATTTTCTGGGCCTCTACTTCGACTGAGAGCGCCGCAGCATTCGCATATTGTCGAGCAGCCTCTTCACGATTTTTCAAAGTCCCAGGCCAAGGAAAACCCTGCCGAAGTCCGATCCGACCCAACTGAGGCCCTTCGCGGGTCTCGATTGAACTCAAGAACGCCGAAAAGTTTAATTGTGGCTCCGGCAAGGTTGCTGCCCCAGCAATCTTGAGGCTTCGCGTCTTCCAAGCGGCAAAAGCCGATCGCAGCACAGGCGCACGACTCAAAGCAGTGTTGATATAGCCAGCGACTCCAATTTCGAGGGTCGCAAGCACATCAGGGTTGCCTTCGAACTCCTCAAAAGCCGAGTCGGTGGCAGGCATAAGAGACACGTACTCGATGGCCGGAGTGCGCAAGGGGGCCTGTGCCGACCCGCAGCCACAAGTGAGCACTGCCAACACCGCGCAGTAAGAACTGTATCTAAAACGACGTATCACCTCTACGCCTCAACTTGGTCAAAAGCTCTCGCTCGGTTTTATACCGACAATGTATCCTATAGCCCCGGAATTACCCACAATTTTGCACATTGTTTCGTTGACGGCTCCGTCAGACTACCGTCGATAATTTAACACAACGTCTCAGTTTACTGCTCTATTCCTTGATCCAGTTCACACCTCTGGATGTTTTCATCGTCAACAATTCATCGGTCCATCTTTGGCACGTCCTATGCACCGCTTTCACCGAATTGACTACTTGGGAGGCAACAATGTTTGGCAAACAATCGCAATTTAATGGCTGGGACCTCGCAAGCGCCGAGCACGCTCCAGGTTTCTTCGACGACCTCGACGCTATGCTTCAGGAGCCTGTAGGACTCCCGGGGTTCAAAGCGAATCGGGCTTCCACCCCCGTGCATGCGAGTTTGAATCCACTCCCGATTTTGGAGCAGCCACTCTTCAAGTCGACCTTTGAATTACTTCCGGAGGGAGCCCTCTTCGTAGATACGAACGGAAAGATCTCTCGCGTGAACAACCAAGTCCTAGGTGACCTCAACGAGGTAGAAGACGAGCTCCTCGGTGTTCAGTTTACCGAGTTGATCTCCAACACAGACCTTCTCGTCTCCACCGACCTAGATGACCTTTTCCCCACGGACCTCACCGCCAATGTTCTCATGACCTTATGTACAGGACGAGGAGAAGAAATCTTCGTATCGGTGAACGCGCGAAGACTCTTTTGTGAGGAAAGCCTACGATTTGCCGGCTACCTCATTACGATGCAAAAGTTTGCGTGATGTCCACACCACATCCGGTAGGCTCCAAACACTTTCAAATGTACAAAAATAATAAATTATAGAGAGAATTCTTTCTTGGTGCCTACAAGATCAGGTTGAGTTTGTTCTGTAGTATGGCAGATCGAGCCCCATGCGACCTACCGGTACAAAAACGCTGTACAGTCACAGCCTAACCGCGCCGAGTGCTAAAGTTGGCCGAGTAGTTAGGAAAGACATCGAGCACCTGCCCCTGCTCCACGCCTCCGTCATATCTCAGGAGAATGATCTATGGAGCTTCTAATCGGTAGTGCCCTGGCCTTACTCTTTGGGCCGGTTCTCCTTACGTTGATTGGACCGCGCGCAAGACTTATCGCCGGACTGGACGGCTTCGTTTTAATCACGGTTCTCGGGCTGGTATTTTTCAATATCATTCCCCCAGCAATCCAGGCTGGAGGCACCCCTGCGCTGGTCGCAACTCTCTTGGGTCTTGCCTTCCCGATTCTCGTGGAACGACTCGCAAGTCAGTCGATTCGACAGTCTACCATTCAGCCGGCGATGCTGACCTTGGCCACAGTTGCTTTGGCGGTACATGCAATGATGGATGGCGCGGCACTCATCGACCACACTGGTCATGACGGACACCATGGACACCACGATGAGGGCAGCCTCGCACTCGGCGTTATTCTCCATCGACTTCCGTTGGGTCTCACTCTTTGGTGGATGGTCAATTCCAAGCTAGGTCTTAAGGCAGCGTTTTTGACACTCGGTGGGCTTATTGGCGCTACGTGTTTAGGCTACTTTGTTGGCGATGAAATCATCCACAGCTTCTCAAACGATAACCTTTCGATTTTTCAAGCGCTCATGGGTGGAGCCATCCTTCACATCGCTTTCGACTCGCCGCCAACCCCCGTCTCCCAGACCAGTAAACGGTACCGATTGCTTAATCGCTTTGGGTTACTTGGAGCTTTTGTTGGACTCGCCGTGCTCTGGGGACTTACGCTCCATCACCCTCTGACACGCTCACTTGAAGGTGAACTCAATGTTGGGGAGACATTTTGGACACTCACAAGACAAGCATCCCCCGCGTTGGTCATTGCGTTCTTTGGAGCAGGGCTTCTTCACGCTTTCATTAAACCGACCTGGCTAAAACTACTGCGTAGCGGTAACTCCTTTTCGCAAGCCGTTCGCGGTAGCATTGTGGGAATCCCGCTTCCAATCTGTTCTTGTGGCGTCTTACCATTCTACCAAAGCCTTATTCGAAAAGGTGTTCCTCCCGCTGCTGCAATCGGTTTCCTCATTGCAACACCTGAGATTGGCATCGATGCCATCTTAATTTCCCTCCCACTACTAGGCCCCGAGCTAACTGTGACACGCGTGGTTGTAGCCGCACTGATCGCAATTCTTGCGGGTTGGTTGTTAAGTCGCTTCTTTCAAACTGACACGTCCATTGAGCATCAATCAGATTCAGAGGAATCAGTGCAGCCAGATCCTCCTCTCCGTGCAAAGTTTAGAGAGGCGATGCGGTTTGGATTTTCTGAGTATGTCGATGAAATTCTCCCCTGGGTATTTGTCGGGATCTGCGTAGGAACCATCGCTGAGCCATTTATGGAGACCGCGGCATTCGACGGCATTCACGACGCGCTTGAGGTACCGTTTGCTGCCTTGATTGGCATCCCGATCTACGTATGTGCCTCCGGTGCTACCCCACTCGGTGCGGTCCTTTTGCACAAGGGCATGTCCGCCGGTGCTTTGGTCGCATTCCTAATGACGGGACCCGCCACGAATATCAGCACATTTGGTGTGATTCGCTCTCTGCACTCTCCCTTGGCTGCAAGAGCATTTGCGGTTGGAGTTTTTGCTCTCGCGGTGCTCTCCGGATGGGCCGTAAATCTCATTTTGCCCTCATCGGAGTCCATGGAGATTCATCACTGGGCAACAGAACATTCCTCTTGGTGGGAAGAAGCCTCGATGGTTGTGGTCGCGGGGTTACTCCTCGGCTGTCTTTGGAGAATGGGACCACGAGGTTTTATCGCTTCGATTGTACCTGGTATGCGCGCCAACGTTGGATCCGATGCGACCTGTGCCCATGAACATCATGGTCATGACCACGGGCATCACCACCATGACCATGGGCATCACCACCATGACCATGGGCATCACCATCATGACCATGGGCATCACCACCATGACCATGGGCATCACAACCATGACCATGGGCATCACAACCATGACCATGGACATCACCACGATGATGACGAACATCGACACTAGCTTCTTAAACTGCACCCAAGGTACGCAGAGACCATGCATTACAGTCTACTTATTTCGCCGCTAACCCAGTCGGCCTTCTTCAAAGAGAGTACGGATATCGCCGTTGCCGAAGTAGAGTTCATGACGGGTGTAAAACCAGCGCATCGGAAGGTAGGTACTTTGGAGTTCCTAGAGCTCGACTTTGAAGGGCCGCCTCAAACACTTTCTCGGCTCTCGACCATCGCCGGTATCTTCAGCCGCACGGAGACCGGCTTAAGCCCCCTCGATATCACGCCAGAATTTGGCCTTCCACGCGAGCTTGTATTTGGAGCCAAGTACCCGGGGAAAACCAACGAGGTCCTGACTCACTTAGCTTTGAACATTGCATCTAAGCTCTCAAGTACTGCCCACGGACAACAAGCAACGCTGCTTGACCCCATGGCTGGCCGGGGCACCACGCTCTTATGGGCGACCCGGTATGGCTTTGAAGCCGATGGCATTGAGGCGGATTCAAAGGCTCTTGTAGACTTTCAGCGTGAGGTCAAAAAGTGCACCAAACTCCAGCGCATCAAACACAAAGAGGACGGCGGTCAGTTACCTCATCTAAAGAAAGCTGACGACGGACGCTATTCAAGCTTCGACTTCAAGACCGCAAAAGCGCGCCTAATCCATGGCGACAGTCGCGAGCTTCATCGGTTCTTGGGACAAAAGAAGCGCTATTCAATGCTCGTTTCAGATCTTCCCTATGGTGTTCAGCACTTCGCAGGCAAAGAGCGTAATCCTCTCAATACTCTCAGGGACGCCGCATCGACTTGGAGTAAAGCTCTCAAGGCGGGCGGTGCAATGGTCCTGATCTACAATGCCTTCATCCCTAAAAGATCTGAAATCGTTGAGGTTTTCCAGGAGAACAATCTAAAACTTCACGATGAATCCTTTAGCCATCGCGTGAGTGAATCGATCAAGCGTGAACTCGTCATCTTCACAAAACTCTAAGCTTCCCTGAATAATTTAACTTTTTGTCCAGAAAACCAATCGGATTTCTCCCGATTCACTGTGCAACTTTTTGTCCTGTACAACTTGCCAGTAGATTATCTTTCTACTTATGAGTAGTTAACAATCACTGCCGGGGAGTCAGCATGAAAGCGCATAATTTGTTCAAAGCGACCTTCTTTATAGGGTCTCTAACCTCTGCCATTGCCTGTACAGGACAAGATGCTGTTATCGAAACCAACAATTCAGGCGGCGAAGCTACGCCAGTCTGGGCGTGTCGTACTGAGTTTGGCGAGAACCACGAAGCAACACAGCTCTTTTGGACAGCACTCCGTGCAGATGACAAGTCCGCTAGAAATGAGGTCATCGAATCACTCGCTTTAGCCATGGAGCTCCACCCAGACGAAGAGGTATTCCCACTCCTTCATGGCCTAGCCAGTCTTTGGGTCGTCGCGGAGCCTCTGCCTGAAGAAGATGGCGATCTAGGACTACAAGGCTTACACGCGATGAATGCGCGCTCCTCTCTTGAAATCGCATGGGACCTCTGTCCGGGTGATTACCGCATTACTGCCTGGCTCGGTCCCATCTTAATCAATACGGGTCGATTCATGCAGGATGAGGCCATGGTAGAAGAAGGCCTCGCAATTCTCGATACGGGAATTGAAAATTACCCGGAGTTCGTTCTTTTCTCAAAACTGCTCACATATGCCGATGAGGATGTAAATAGTCCGGAATTTCAAAACGCTTTCGAGGCGGTGCGGGATAATACTTCGGCATGTGGCGGAGAAGAGATTGGCAGCGACGATGACGTCATTATTGAATCAAACTTTGAAGACCCTGCATGCTCAAATCACTTTCGAGCGGCGCATAATGTCGAGGGTTCAGCGATCTTCGTCGGCGATGTTTATCTGAAGGCAGGCGACTACAAAACCGCTGAACGGGTCTACACCCAGGGACTCTCTACAATCGATGCATCCAACTGGCTTTATCAGTCCCTTCTCGAAGAACGTCTGGACGACCTCGAGAAGTTTCGTGCCGAAGCGCCTACGCGTGAGGGGAAAGACGGAATGGGGTGGATCTGGCGCTCACAGGTTCAATGCGCTGTGTGCCATCGCGCACAATAATTTAGTTGAGATCATCAGGCTCAAAACTGCGCTGGGACATTTCAATTTCACTGCGAACCCATTCGAAGTCCTCAGGACTAATAACTTTTCGTTCAAGAAGCCACTCAAACTTTTTAAGCTCGTCACGAGGGTCAGCCATCGGGTCGTAGTCGGCATAGAGCCGATGCCACAATTCTCGACGTCGTTCGGTTAGCTCAGTCAATATCTTTTCAAATTGAGAATCGGCTAATATATAGATAGGCTCGTTACGCTCGACATCGATCAAGACATAGCGGGTTTTTCGCAAGCCCCACAGCGAGGCTAAGGCACCGGTCCAAGTCAAAATTTGCGCAGACAATCCGCCGTCGACCAAGGCAACGATAAGACCTCCGAAGGCGAGTGCGACACCAGCAACAAAGAACCAAAGGTTCTGTCTAACCAGCGTCGAGCGTTCCTCAAGCTCGATGCACGCATAGGAAATGGCGCGCCCGCGGGTCAGCGTCATTGTTCGGTGGGTGTAGTGTAGGACCTCTTCACCAAACTCAAAATGTGTATAGAGCCAGCCCGCACGC
>JAYYQC010000202.1:0-18664 GCA_036128675.1 Myxococcota bacterium
TGCTTGATTTCCATCGCTTACCTCGCTCGCCCTGAAGAGCCACTTACCGGCTTCAGGTCAACCGGCCATATACAAGGCCCCCCTCTTTGTCACCCCTCGCAAGCGATTCAGCCTTAAGAGATACAGAGGCCATTAGGGCGCCGTCTCTTCGAGAATGGTCACGATAGGTTGATGAGGAAAGAGTTAGAACGGGAGGCAACCCTGAAGGGAGGAGGTCCATCACCCCTCTCCCTTCAAGACTCGAAGACTTCAAATCTTAGTTTTGCGCCGGAGGAGTCGTAGGTACATCGCTGTTGACGTAGATCTCGCCTTCCTCAGTATCGTGCTTGATCTTCAGGTTGCCATTGGAGTCATCGGTTACGATCTGGATCTTGATTGGACGTGTCCAAGCCTTCTCGCCACCCATTTTGATAAACTCCTCAGCGGTTCGTCTCGCGGTGTTCTCGACAATTTCCATCGTGAACGAAGAGATCGTTAACTCCCAAGGAAAGACGACCGTTTCATCTCCGAGCTGGGCTGAGCCCCAGGAGTAACTCATGAGCGACCGTCGGTCAGTAATAGTCTCCGGCAAATCATCGGCATCGAGCTTCTTACAATTGACAAGTTTCGTGCCTCGGGCAATCGCACTCAGCTTGTTGCCATCCTCGTCTCGAACCCAAATACCGCGGGTGCTGGCAACTTCACGCTCTCCGCCGCCAAGCGTACTCAGGACACTGGTGCGAACATCCTCAAGGGATGCCGAGCCGCGCTCCCAATTTGCAAGAATCTCGTCCAGTCTCTCTCGCTCTTGTCCACTCAGCGTGTCCATTTTGCGGGTGATTTGGTCGGCCTGCTGACCGAAGATCTCGCTCAAAGTTGCCCGATTTGTGCTCTGAATCAGACGCTCCATTTGCTCTTCAAGGCGCGAGGCTTGCCAATAAGATGCGCACCCGCTCATGAACGAAGCCAAAACCAATAGTGTGGTGAATCGTGAGAACATATTTCCCTCCTGGTGAAAACGATAGGGTCTCAAATTTACAGCCTCTAACCCGCCTGGGTCTGACGGATTACCTCGAAGAGGTAGGCTAGGTAACTACATAGGAGGACAAATCCAGAAATTCTACTAAGTTGTTGATTTTTTCGGCCCAAAAACATCAAAAAAATCAGGAGAATGACAACAGCGACCATGACAGGTAGATCGCGTGTCAGTACATCAGTGGCAACTGGTCCAGGCGAAATCAGTCCAGGGACACCTAAGACAGCCATCAAATTGAAAACGTTCGAGCCAATGATGTTGCCGACAACCATCTCATGCTCGCCCTTCAAAGCCCCTGCAACTGACGCCGCAAGCTCAGGTAAACTGGTGCCCAACGCTACAATCGTTAGACCAATGATGAGTTCGCTTACCCCAAGTTCACGCGCGATACCCGACGCCCCCCACACTAGGAGGCGCGCCGACAACGGTAGAAGCACTCCTCCAACGCCAACCCATAAGAGGGCGCGCTTCACATCCGGCTTTTCTTCATCTGACTGCTCTGCACTCTCGTCGCCCGAACGCGCACTCTTGACCAGCCACAACGAATAACCCGTGAGTGCGGCAATCAAGATAAATCCATCGATGAAGTCGAGGGTACCATCGTAAAACATCACCGCGACGCCCACCATCGCGGCTAGCAAGATCAATACGGAGCTCTGAATAATCTTCCGGTCGTAGGCAATCGGTACAGCCAATGCCGTGACACCCAATACGAGTGATACGTTGGTAATATTTGAACCAACCGCATTGCCAACCGCGAGGTTCATCGCACCGATGAGAGCCGCATTGATCGACACCATAATTTCCGGAGCCGATGAGCCAATAGCAACGACAGTCAAGCCGATGACCAGCTGGGAGATCCCAAAGATTTTAGCGAGCTCGCTTGCCCCCTCGGTGAACCGGTCCGCAGACCACACCAGGACTATAAATCCGATCAAAATTGCAATGGTAAACAAAAACATGCGCGCCTCGCTGTGCGGCGCTCATAACCAACGATGCTGGCCCCCGCAAGTCTGAGGCTAATGGATTACAGGTGCGTGCGGCAGTGATGCGATGAGTTCAGCTTCTCGCTCCAACATAAACTGCAGTCGAGCGTAAACATCATCCTGGTCATGATAGAGGAGTGCCAGCTCGATAAAAAGTGAGGCATGGCCGGCCTCGGAGATCGCAAGTCGTTCATAGAAGCGTTGAAGTTCCGGGTCCTCGATCACACCTGCTAAGAGAGAGAGTCGCTCATGCGAACGCGCCTCGATAATTGCCGAGAGAACCAAGCGGTCGGTGAGCCGCTTTCCGCCCGGACGAACATGCTTGGAAAGCACCTTAACATAGCGATCTCCCTTATCTGGCGTGAGGGAGACACCACGTTTAAGCAGAATTCGATGGACTTGCTGAAAGTGCTTAAGCTCCTCTTGAGCCAGCTTGGCACAGCGCTTTACCAAGATATCCTTGTCTGGGTTCCCCGCGATAAATGACATCGAGGATGCTGCTGCTTTTTTCTCGCAGTGAGCATGGTCAATGAGCACCGCGTCGAAAGAGGCATAGGCTTGCTGAGCCCAACCGGACTTCGTTGGCACCAAGAGAGCAAAGTCATCAATGACGGTTGTGGTCATTTCACACCCAGATCGCTGAGTTCATCTTTGAATTCGCTACGCAAACGCTTCCACTCAATCGCCAACCAAGGCGTCAATGTATGGCCGTCCTGCGCCAACTCAGCGTCAAGTTCATCCGCACTAACCCAACGAAGTGCTTCAATTTCACTCACGTTTGGGTCGGGGGTAGCATCTGTTTTCCCTAAAAGGACGTGACAGAGTTCGTGCTCCGAACCAAGCTCCTTAAATCGAGCGTGGTATTCGAATGAAAAGAGCTGCTTTAGTGGTGCATCGAGTCCGACCTCTTCTTTGAGTCTTCTCAACGCCGCAAATTCCACGGTCTCACCCTGTCTAGGATGACTACAACAGGTGTTGGCCCAATAACCGCCCCAGAGGCGCTTTGAAGAGCTTCGTTGCTGAAGCAAAAGCTTACCGTCTGAATTGAAGATGAACACCGAAAACGCCCGATGAAGTTTACCATCGCCGTTGTGGCAAGCCTCTTTGTCTAAGAAGCCTACTTCTTCATCATTCGAATCTACTAAAATGAGAGGCTCGTCTGAAAACGATACAACCTCAGCTCTCATTGCGACCTCCAATTGTCGTCGCGATTGCTCGATAACCGGCCTTCTGAAGCTCCGTCACAATACGCTCTTGTTCGCCGGGGCATACCGCGACTATCGAGCCACCTCCACCACCACCGGTAAGTTTCGCACCTAAAGCGCCATGCCTACGAGAAATCTGGATCATTTCTTCCAGCTCCCAACTCGACACTCCAAGAGCGTTTAGCAATCCTTGGTTGATATTCATCAACTCACCAAGTTGTTCTAGTTCACCCCGCTCGATCGCTTTCACCCCTTCCAAGGCTAAACCATCGATTTCAGCGAAAAGCCGCTCGTAAAGAAAACGGTTTTTTTCCCAAGACTGTTCAACTTTTCCGACCATCGCTGCGGTAAGACTCTCTGTTCCGCTCATTCCAATCACGATGGGAATCTCTTGATTGATCGTGAGTTCTTTCATGAGTGGTGGATGCCCTTTGCGGTAGAGCATAAATCGTCGGAACGTTGCCAGAGTGTTGTCGATCCCCGAGGGAGTACCATGCGCGAGTTTCTCTGCCTCAAAAGCAATCCCGTTAATATCTTCGTCGCTTAACGAGAGCTGGAAATAACCATTGAGGGCCCGAATGACCGAAACGGCGAGCGCGGCTGATCCTCCCAGTCCCATGGCTCGAGGGATAGCAGGGTCGACCTCGATGACGAACGACTCATCCCTAATGGCCAGTCGGTTTAGGATCATCCTCAGTGAATCCAGAAACGACGTGTGCTTGATTTTGGAATCGTGGAGTGTCGTTTCAACCCCCCACTTAGGAACTGCGAGCGTCACACCCTTTTGTTGGGATGGGTGAATAATTGAGCGAACAGAGAGCGAGACCGGAGCCGCTATCGCGTGCGAACCGTACACAACCGCATGTTCACCCAAGAGAATCACTTTGCCGTAGCCTCGGCCTTCAGCGCTCTTTCGAACCGCCTGGTCGAGGGCCGCCGGCTTCGTACCAAGTTGAGCGATAATTTCCTGTGCTTTCCAGACCTTTATTTCACCAGACTCGACCAATCGGTCCACGACAGTCTCAAAATGCTCAGCGGGAGCCCCTGCGGTCATCGCGACACTGCGTGCGTGGAGTGTCATATGGCCGGCCTGAATCCCTGTGGTGCTCAATGCACGAATCGCTGAAAAGTTCTGTGCGAGGCCAACGGCTCCCATCACAGCAGCGAGTTCACGCGCTGAGCTTACGCCGAGGATGTCGTAGGCGATACGGACAGCAGGATTCGACTCTAAGCTGCCCCCCACGGTCCCGACTTTTAGCGGTACATCGAGCTCACCAATCAAATGACCATCTTCGTCCTTATACCAACGGGTGAGACTCTTATAGCGTCCACCTCGGCTCGCATAAGCATGAGCGGCTGACTCAATAGCACGCCAATCATTGCCGGTAGCTATCGCGACCGCATCAATCCCATTCATGATGCCTTTATTGTGCGTCGTTGCTCGATAGGGGTCGGCGATAGCGAAGTCGTTCGCGAGAATGATCCCATCTCGCACCTCCTCTCCTGACCACTCCTTTGTCGCAAGGTGCTCGGGCGCGACTCGGCAACTGGCTCGGACCATCGCCCGGTCGGTGAGGTTCGACAAGATGCGCAAAAAGACTCGCCCCTGAGTAAGTTCTTCAATATGAGAAGCGATACCTTCGCACATGGTATTTACCATGTTCGCGCCCATCGCGTCACAGGTATCTACAATCAGATTGCAAACGACCATGTCGCCGCTCGAGCCGGTAGCGGATAGAATTTCTACCTCAAGCTCTTTTGCACCACCGCCACGCGCGACCATTTTAGGGTGTAGGCTGTTCGCCAAGTTAAGAATTGACTCTTGGTGCTCCAGGAGCAGCTTTCGAGCTTTACTTGGATGTGGCACGTCAACGATTTGAACCTGCCCGATTAGCATTGGCCGGTCGGTCTCAACAGTAAAGCCACCGCCTGCAAGCATCGTCTTGGCGGCAGAACTCAACGCGGCGACGATAGATGGCTCTTCGACAACAAGTGGTACAGCATAATCTTGACCATTGACCAGAAAGTTTAGGCCCAGCCCCATCGGAAGCCCGAAGACGCCAATGACATTCTCGACCATGTTGTCGGCTTGGATATTACTGAGGACCTGCTCGGACCCGCGCAGCATTTGCCATTCATCTTCGCTGATGAGCTCGCGGTCCCGCAACAAGGCGAGGCGTTCGTCAATTGTCATCTTATAGAAACCAGGAAGCCGGCTCTTCATTGATATTCTCCAATCGTATCCCCGAGTTAGGAGCCTGGGTTAGCCTTGAAGCTCGGGACTTTCAAGACACTCAACCTGGACACCGTTAGGGTCCAAGCTTATCGGCAACATGTGAATATTGTTCGTTGTAAGCAAGGTACGCACTTCATCGAGCGATCGCTGCTCCGGAATCACAAAAAATCCCGCATCTCCCCCGCCAGCACCCGATGGTTTGTAACCAAGGCCATACTTCAGGGCGATATCCCTGAAATACCTATGCTTTTCGGACATTATAGATGCACCAATCGCCCTACCTAACTTTTCTAGAAACTCGCACCAACGCAGCGTCCATTCAACCCAGTCACCGCGTTCCGCCTCGGCCACACCGTTAGCGAATTCGCACATCTGCCCCATTAAAGCATTGAAATCATTTGGCTTATTTTCTTTAAATGAACGTAAAGCAGTTAGAAAGTCCGCTGTTGAGGCGGAGTGCCCGGTTCCGACGACCTGCCATTGTAGCCCCTCGGGCCATGGCCGTGACGCCCGCGTGAGCGCACCCCGCTCTGACATACGCTGAAATGAAAGAACGCCGCCCATACTAGCGGCTGCGATATCTACCCCGCTGCCACGTCCACCCTGAAAAGCGAGATGGGCTCGCTGTGCCACCTCAAAAATCTGCGACTCTGTCATCGGTTGGTCCGTGAGAGACAAACCAATCCCGCCAACAAGCGCGACGGCCACCGCAGCGCTACTCCCCACCCCGAGCTTGGCACCTCCATGCGCGAGGCTCATCTCTGTCGTATCGATCTCCAGCCGCCCGCCGACAAATCTCTCCATTGCAGTGGGATATGCACGCTCAAGTTCGGCCAAAACTGCATAAACAAGGCCGGCTCGGCGATCGCTTCTTGAGGTATCCGGAGCAACGCCATCGCGCCGAAGAATAAAGTCTTTGAGTCCCAGTGGATACGCATCGAGGGTCAGGGTAGGCGAGTCCGACGCCTCGTATCGAATCCGCGCCCGACGATCGACCGCGCAGACTAGGGCTGAAGCTCCTTCCAGTACCGCGTACTCACCAAAGAGCACCAGCTTACCAGGAGCCGAGCTCATGAAGCTCTTCATTGTCTCGCGACCTCGAGGTCCCCTCCAAGGCCCGCATGAATAACCCGTTCGATGCAAGTAGCGTCTTCGAGGGCTGCCTTCACTTTATGCGAATTTTCCGGTTCACAAATGACTTTGAGCTGAGGTCCTGCATCAATGGTATAAGTTACTCCAACCCCCTGAGAACGTAGCTCACGGATCCGGTGAATCAAATCGAGCGTTCCGCTGTTCCAGTAAAGAAGACCGGGTGGCGTCGCGATCATTACACTATGCATTTTGAGACAACTCGCTTCGGTAATAGCTGCAAGCCTATCAAAATCTTTTGACAGAATCGCCTGACGAGCCTCATTCAGGTCAGCATCTTGTGTATCTATCCATGCGGGATAATACGGGCACTGCTCGGCTGATGTCTTCATACCCGCCGATGAACCAACGGATTTACGCTTACTCGAAGTGATCGCAATATGAACATCTAAAGGCCAATCTTGCTCTGGCATAAGCTGGGAGGCGTACGAATCGCCTTCGCGAAAGAGCTCAACAAAGCCGCCATGAAAAGACCGAGCCGCAGATACGCTACCGCGCCGGGCCCACCGTGTGAGGTCATCAGAACTCACATCGAGTTTAGCTTCTGCAAAAGCCGCAGCGGTCAACGCGGCAAAACCAGAAGCACTGGAAGCCAATCCCGCGCCGGTGGGGAAATCGTTGTCCGATTTAACCCGGGCGTAACGCTGATGCCCCCAATGCTGGCGGAACTTGTCCAACCAGCTGCTCACTTTTGCAGTCTCCTCGGGACGTGACTCTCCATTGAGTACGATCTCGTCCGCATTGAGCTCGCCCTCTTCAGCAAAGCTTAGTCGGGTGGTTGTCACCATGCCTGAAACTGTAATCGAAATAGAGCCAACATCAGGAAGCATGTCTTCTTCTGAACGTTTTCCCCAATATTTAACAAGTGCAATATTGGGATGCGCCTTCGCTGTTGCAGTCATCGTTACCTCATTAAAATTCGGCGAGCAGTGCACGTACCGGCGACGCGTCAAAGGCCTCGAGCGGAAGCGGCTGCGCCATAAGCCAATAAATGCCGTCGGGAACATGCTCAAGGATCACGCCCTCAAGTATCGCCATATCATTTTTGTAGATCGCATTGTGGGATAAAAGTTCTTTATCCGAGAAGAGATCGACCGACGGCGTATCGATCCCAATGAGTTTTACACCTTGCTCAGCCAGCACATCGACTAATTCAGGCGATAGACTCGCAAAGTCCTCGTTGAAGTTATTGGGATCTGGGTAGGTCGAGGTCTTGAGTAAAACCCGTGGCGCTTCGATTTCATCCAGCTTTAGATGCTCGGGCTGAATGCGCTTACCTCTTCCAATATCAACCGTCATAACCTGAGCCGGACCGACATAAATAGCGGGGTCTCGGTCTGCGATATCCACGCCATCGCGATGGTAGTGAATCGGTGCATCGGTGTGTGCTCCCAAATGAACCGTTGCTTTGAGCGCACTTAACTCGAGGTGATCTCCCCCCGAAAACGATAAGGCAACCGCTCGCTCGAGTGGTTGATCGCCAGGCCACACCGCGAGGCGTGGACTCACCCGCGGTGAGATATCAATAAGTCGAGCCGCCTCTTTCATGGCTTACGACGCCTTGTCCTTCAGGAGCTTCTCAACCCGAGGTGCAACCTCATCCATAAACACCTTCATGCTTCTCTTTACTGCATCGTTGTCGTGGTTAAAGAAGTCAAACCAAAGCATGAGTCGGTCTTCCGGATGGAATCGTTCAACAATCTGTGCTGCAACCGTCTCTGGGTTTCCGACAAGTGCGTTATCCGAAGCCTTCGCAACTTTATTAGGGTCCAGCGTTCCTTCGAGCGCGGTCCAATAAGCGCCTAAGGCTGACTTAGCAGAAGCTTCCGCGGTTGCTTGGTTCTCAGCATCGGACTTGTCTGTGTCATGATGAACAAAGACAAAGGCCGTTCGGGGCATATACCCGCGCTGCCAACCACCGCCATCGGTGTGATAGGTACCATTCATGCGCTCATGCGTCGCCTCAATAATCTCGGGTCGAGTGATAGAGAGATTGAATACCTGCGTTGGCAAAATGGTATTTGCGAAGTCTTGCTGTTTCGGGTCGTGGCTCCCGATAATCAGCTGCACCAATTCGCGGCGCCATTCTTGGGGAACAATCTTGAGGGCTTCGAATTCCCAACGTCTACGTAGAGGGATCACTTCGGCACTTTCATCGCCAAACGCCTTCTGAACGCTTTCCCAGTGTTCGTCCGAGCGAAAGTCACTTCGCTGAAGTGTCGGAGCTTCGATGTCATCAGACGAGAGTGTGTCGCCACGGAGCAACCTCAAGAAAATCTCCGTCGCTTCGCCAAAGGTCTTGCCCTTCATCGCCGGACCTGCTGCCTCCTCGACTGCATCTCGATGAACAATACCACTCGCTCGATTCATAAAGTCGAAACGACCAGCAGCGAACCCGACGTGCAAACGTCGTTTTTCGGCAGGGTTAAGTCCATGCAAAAACGCCGCGTAAGCAATCCGCTCTGCCGCCGCAATCGGACCACCGTTACAAAGAATATTCATCACCGCAGAGCCCACTTCGATATTCTTCGTGCGAGCAAAGATCTGATGCGCAACTTGGGTCAGGTCGACGTTGAGTCCAACCTCCCCTTTCCAGTGAGGAATAACCGGGGCCTTATTCGTTTTCTGAACTTCGCTTGAGAGATGTGACTCAGCAACCCACGCAACCTCGAAACCGAGTTTGTCGGCCAATTCCACTTGATCGAAAAACGAGGCAAACATACCGGCTTCATTCGGCATCTCACCGTTAACCGGCGTCTGACTGATTGAGAAAAATATATCGTATTGCATGGTACTCTATTCCCCTATTAGGCAATCGACGTTGTGCGTCCGCCATCGACCGCCAAATTAACACCTCGAATAAATCCAGCTTCCGGAGAAGCCAAAAAACCAATTGCAGCGGCGACTTCTGAAGGTTCCGCCAGGCGCCCTTCAGGAACAGTTGCTAACCAACGCTGCTCTACCTCAGCCTCACTTACGCCGCGCTCCTTCGCCAAATGAGCTCTCAGTGCAGCCAACCGCTCTGTGTTGGTGAAACCCGGCAGGATATTGTTCACTGTAATCCCCGATGGCAACTCTCGAGAGAGTGTCTTTGCCCAGCTCGCCATCGCTCCTCGAACGGTATTGGAAACGCCTAAATTCGGGATAGGTTCCCGAACCGATGTCTAAATCACGTTTAAAATTATACCAAATCCACGCTCCGTAATCCCATCGACGAACGACTGCACCAAAGTTTGTGCGGCAAAGAGATGCACGGTGAATCCCTGCTCAAAATCTGCCGGCGTTGCATCGAGTAATCGCCCTGGAGCAGGGCCTGAAACATTGTTGACGAGAATATCGATACCACCATCGTCAGCAAGACTCTTCGCAGACTCCGAAAGCGTCCTCTGGTCTGCAAGGTCGAGAGCTAAGTACTCCGCTCGACCACCCTCTGCTTGGATTTCCGATACCAGTGATTGGAGCTTATTCTCGCGTCTGGCTACGAGGACCAGGTCCGCCCCCATCGCTGCGAACCTTAGCGCCGTCGCCCGCCCAATACCTGCACTCGCCCCAGTAATGAATGCGCGTTTCCCTTGAAGGCTCTTCATCAACGCCCTCGCGAACCCCGACGCCGCTTTTTTACCCGCGGCTTTTTGGACCGTGATTTCGATGACGAAGACTTTTGTAAAGCATCCGCCTTGGGCAAAAATGCATCCGGGTCTTTACCGCTTTGAATCCAGGCCATCTCATCTTTTGCGACTTTCGACTGGCGTGCCTTCGCACTTTTCAACATCCGGCCAAGGGTTATTTCGACGTCGCGCAGTTTCTTTTCGTTCGCGCTAGGAAGCGCATTCAGAGCAAGTTTGCGGTACTCTTTAGCCGACCAGATACTTCCGTTCGTCAGATACGATGCACGTAGGTAGGCCATAGCAGCCAGCTGGTATTGAGGCTTTGCTTTGCCAAACTTCTCCTTGAGCAGTAGGTCGCCCATTGCCTCAAAGATGACCGGGTGTTTACGGTAGCCACAACGTACGATTCCAATCAGTGCTCTCAGCTCTCCTTTACGTCCCACTTTACGCCAATCCTTCGCCGCGCCTCTTGTCGCGAAGATTTCGGGCAAAGATTCATCGAAGGTCGCCAATGTTCGCGACTTCCGTTCTTCCTCAATTGCGACAGGAATCTTAACGCGTGATTTACGAAACTGGTCGGTCGACGCAACCGCGAGACGATACAGGATACCATCGGAACTAAGCTCTATATTGGGATTCACTTGGCTCGCTTGATTGTATCGATTGATCGCCAGATCCCACCGTCGCTCCTGAAAGAGTGCATCACCGTCGAACATCGCACGATGAAAGTCATACGGATAGCCGGTTGGGTAGTCGCTGAAGGAACCATTCATGGAGCGAAAGGTACCCAAGCGAATCGCTGCCTCGACAATAATCCGATGGTCTTCCGGCGAACTGGCAGACTCCTGTGCGGCCGACCGCTTCTTCCGATAGTAGGTCTTCGAGTGTCTAGGAAAGTCGTTGGTGAGGACCTTCAGAATACTTTGCGGACTTAGCGTCTCAAGTGACTTCCCGCCATCTGGCATGAGGCACGGAAGAGCGAAGCTTTGCCTAGAAATGCAAAGCACCAATACCAAGGCCAACCCTCGACCCAAGTTCACGATTGCGGACACGCCAAGTTCCATAGGATTGCTTAAACTACGCAGGGCCGTTGAGTTCAACCGAAGTGCCGGTAAATTCTCGAAGAATCAGGGTGGCGTAGGCCCCCGGAGGCAAAGAGAAAGACACCCAGATCCCGTTGTTATGCTCCGTCGTTTCAAGTTCCGATGCTCGCACTGTCAGTGGGCGTCGAGAGCCGGGTGCGAGTTTTTTTAGTCCAGCAAAGAGCTCAGGACGCAGCCCAAGATCTCCGAGCCGGAGAGACTCAAATTCTCCGGCGGCATCGCGCGTAGCTTTCACCTTCGCGCCCAGCATCGGTCCCGTTAGGTCGACATCCCCTTGTTGAAGTCTGAGAGAAACATCTTCCAGGTCATCGACCCAAAAAAGTCCCCCACTTCGACGAACCTGGGCGAGATCTCCAAGCATCGGGGTTTGTAAGAGCCCCTCGCTGATCCGGTGCTGTAGGACATGATTGAAACCTAAGCTCTGAACTGCACTTAACTGCATTCTCAGCAACGACCGCGAAGAAACCTCTTCAACCTCGCCCCGCAGATATCTGAGACCTGCGATCGCGGTCGAACCGCCGCGCCCAAAACGTTGGGCATCGTAATAGTTTGGTACCCCTTCAGATTGAAGTTTTTCCAATAATGAGTCGGATGGAAGCGAAGCTGCTCCCTTCAGAAAACACTCGAATCGGTTAGCCTTGAGATGACCGCGTCGCAGCTTGTGAGGGTGGGGTCGGCTCTCCCCCATCGTTATTTGGGGATGCTCAAAGTCTCGGAGTGCATCTTCGGCCCGACGGGGCACGGAGAGCCATTGCTTCGTAATTGCGCGACGGTCTTTGGTGCCCGCATAACCGATCTCGCTTCTCGCAACATCGAGCCTTTTCACTAGAGTTCTCAACATCGATTCGTGGTCGAGGTCACGCTTTGTCACGTGAACAAAGAGATGATCTCCATCGCCGCTTGCCTCGTAGAGTGGCTCCTCTGTCACCCTAAAGTGCTCAGGTTCAGCCTTCATTTCACCGCCGCAGATGGGTTCATTGCGATAAAATCGCGGTATCGGTGTCTGTGCAATCCTCTGTACGTCTTCCATGCATCGCGCTATTAGCAGTCAAAAGACGCGAGGCCTAGCGTACTTTGATTCAGAGAGGGGGAGTCCTATGGAACTCCGCGAGAATAAGTGGGGGGTATCCGGCCCCGTAATGATTGCCGTCATGGATGGCGTTGGCCTTGGGAAACACGATGCAGGTGATGCAGTCTTTCGAGCTAAAACGCCTAACCTAGACCTTTTCGCTTCAAATCCACTCGCAGGCCAACTCTCGGCCCACGGCGTCGCGGTGGGCATGCCGAGTGATGGCGACATGGGTAATAGTGAGGTTGGTCATAACTGTATTGGCGCGGGGCGGATTTTCGACCAAGGCGCGAAGCTCGTTGGGGAAGCTATCAAAAGCGGTCGAATCCTCGAAAGCCAAGCATGGACCACAGCTATCGAACGGGTCGTCAGGCAGAACCGAACTCTTCACTTTCTTGGATTACTCTCCGATGGCAATGTCCACAGCCATATCGATCATCTTTTGGCCTTGCTGGAACACGCCTCTAAGGCCGGCGTTCGACGCTGCCGCATTCACGTCTTGCTCGATGGACGAGACGTCGAAGAGACCAGCGCGCTCACCTACATCGAGCAACTCGAAAAGGCACTCATCACGATCAATCGCGACGATACGCGAGACTTTGCTGTTGCATCCGGTGGTGGCCGAATGACAACGACGATGGATCGCTATGAAGCAGACTGGCCAATGGTCGAGCGTGGATGGCGCGCCCACGTTCACGGGAATGGTCGAGGTTTTGCTTCGATGCGCCAAGCGGTTGAGACCTTTCGCTCAGAAGTACCGGGTATTACCGACCAAAACCTCCCAGCATTCGTCATCCATCGCGATGGATCACCGGTCGGTAAGATTGAAGATGGAGATGCAGTGCTCACGCTGAATTTTCGTGGCGATCGCATGATCGAAATCAGCCGCGCTTTCGAAGAGGCGGAGTTTGATGCCTTTGATCGCGGTCAGCGACCCGACGTGTTTTACGCTGGAATGATGCAATACGATGGTGATGCTCAGATCCCGAGTAACTTCTTAGTCGAACCCCCACTGATCGATGGCACGATGAGTGAGCTCTTGTGCGCGCGGGATATCCGGCAGTTCGCTTGCAGCGAAACCCAAAAGTTTGGACACGTCACCTACTTTTGGAATGGCAACCGCAGCGGTTATTTCTCCGAGAAACTCGAACACTACATCGAGATTCCATCGGATAATGTACCCTTTGAGACTACCCCTGAAATGAAAGCGGTCGAGATCACCGACGCGACGATTAAGGCAATCGAAAACGAGAGCTTCAAGTTTGGTCGGGTCAACTATGCCAACGGAGACATGGTCGGTCATACTGGTCACTTCGATGCCACTGTCGCCTCGGTCGAATGCGTGGATCGTGAAATTGGTCGACTTGCCAAAGCGCTCACCGCCCGTGGCGGTGCTTTGATCATAACCGCTGACCACGGCAACGCTGACGAGATGGGAGAACGAAACAAGAAGACCGGCGAACTCAAGCTCAATGAAGCGGGTAAGATGGTCGCACGGACAAGTCATAGTCTGAATCCTGTGCCCTTTTATGTCGCGCTGGCCGCAGAGGATCAGGCTCGATACGCGCGGACCGAACTCATACGGCCAAGCATTGGGAATTTAGCGTCGACAGCACTTTCGCTGATGGGCTTCGATGCCCCGGCAAGCTATCTTCCGTCTATGCTTCAAGCGAAAGAGCACTGATTCCGGACCTGTCTCCGACACCTCCTCACACCGTCCCCTCAATCAGTAAAAGTACTTCTGTCTCAAAATGATCTGAATCATCCCTAGTTCGGAGGCCGACCGACGGTTATCCTAAAGAGGGCCGAAGCTATCTTTTCGGGCCTACACCGATCGGGACGATGATGAAGAACCAAGAAGCCTTGACCGAACTTATTGCGGAGGTCCTTGACCAAGACCTGGTCGATATATCCATCCGCTCGTTCAAGGTCTTTGAGGCATTCGAAAGCGGACAGGTCGAGCTTTCCGCCACACTCTACGAGAAGCGTGAGGACCAAGACATCGAACTCAAGAGCGACGGAGTCGGAACAGTCCATGCGTTTTTTAACGGCCTTTTGGAGCACTTCTCCTCCGCCTACCCTAGTCTTAAGAGTATCAACTTCGCGGACTTTCGAGTCGAAGGCGAGCTCTCTGCAGCCCAGACGACCAGCCGGAGCGATGGAGGGTGTACGGCGGTATTACTCGTACGAACCTCTGAAGAAGAATTTTTCGAGTTTCGATACAACTCGTCATCGGTGACCAGCGCTTCTCTCGCGTCGGTCACCAACGCGGTCGCTTTCTTCATCAACTCAGAACGAGCCTTTGTTCAACTGCACAATGCTCTTGCCTATGCGCGGACCGAGCATCGACAGGACTCAGTCCAACGTTACACGAAGCAACTCACTCGACTTGTCGAAGCGACATCCTATTCCGCAGTTATCGACAAACTTAAGGAAGACCTTTGAATATGTCGGATTCTTCCCCCCCGCAGAGCCCACGGGACCCGCTCAATGAACTTGACCTTTCAGCGATCGACCCTTCGTTACTTGAGCCAGTGAGGGCTCGTAGCGGCAGCGGCCAAGGCTCTAAGGTCGCACTCCTTGTCGGAACGATCGCCGCGACGGTTGTGGTCTCGTTAGAGCCCGTCCAACACTGGCTTAGCATCAGAGTCGGCAGTGTGGGCAGCGTCGTCTTACCACTTGCTCTGGGTTTAGTGAGCGCCTCGTTGCTATGGCGAATCCTTGAGGCGCAGGTGAAAGCAAACCCAATGACCCGACGCAGAAGCTTTGGCGAGCGGCTTCAGAGCTTTACCAAGCTTGAGCCCTGGCTCGCCATTTTTGGGCTCGGTGGGGCGCTGACGCTGAAAGTCACGAATATCGCGAAAGGTTATGAGGTTGGGATCGGCCTGATGGCTATAATTGGAGGAATCTCAGGTGCCCTCTGGCTTTCACGCCAGATTGAACGTCGCGTCGACCCTTAATTTCGCTTATACTGCTCAAGCAAAGGAGGAAGTCCCATGGCCAAACTCTCTGCAAAAGACGAAGAATTCCTGTTAATGGCCGATAACCGACTCGACCGTCGTCTGATTGAGGGCATCCTCACTGATCGCGATGCAACGATCCAAGAAATCCGTGAGAAATACGACGTCTCCGAAGCGGGCGTCTTACGCCGAGCCTCGGAACTCGGGCTGAGTGAGGCAATGCTACGTCACGCAAAAGGGGTCGCTGCGGACCTCTCCGGAGACCCGACGACGAAGAGACTCGGTCGGCATCAAATGGCAGCCCGTAGCTGCCTGTCATGCGACCGGGTCTTTCTCTCAACTGGCCCTGGCAATCGGCTCTGTAGCCGATGCAGAGGCGTGAGTGCAGGCTTGGCCTCTCTCTGAGAAGGTAGATAACGCTGAAGCCTCTTCATGAGATGTTGACACCAGCACGACCAGCCGGCTATACGACCGCCTCAGCTGTGGTGACTGTAGCTCAGTTGGTAGAGCACTGGTTTGTGGTACCGGTGGTCGCGGGTTCGAGCCCCGTCAGTCACCCCACTTATCTCCCTTCAAAATTTCAGAAATCGGCGACCAAGTGATGGAGCAGGGCTTTAATCACAACATCGAGCACGGGTCGGTCCTCTTCCATATCCAGACTGAAGATTCAGGACGCGGCTCACCCGCCATCCGCACGCATCTCTTCTTCGAGGGGCAGATCATTACCTCAACTGAAGATAGCTATGATGAAAGCTCGGAAGCGGACATCGTTCAGAAAGCTATGAAGGCGCAACACAAAGCGATGATCGCAATGTTAATCGCTGGAGAGTTCGATGCTCAGATTCAAGAAGCTGGCATCAAGCTCCAAGCGCACACCTGGCCAATTGAGGTTCCTGCTTGGCTGAGTAAGCACCCCCCACCGCTTTTTTTACGCCCCAAGCAACAGCAACAAAGCGACGACGAGCCCGATGAGCTCGTCATGCGAGAAACCATCAACGATTGCACGGTCGACAATCCACCCGAGCCAAGTACTCTCGACGAAGAGCTCTCCAACGTCGTCACGACTGCACTTCTCGATGAGGATTAGCCCGGTTGCACCCTGGCTGCCGACTCGCTAAAAGCGCGTCATGCCTCTTCTTATTCAAATGCTTTGGCTTATGGTGCTCACGCTCTTTGGCGCACGCGAGCAAGTCAAATTCAACCAGAGGCCCCGCCCATCGATTATTCACATCCCACCAAACCAAGGACTTTTCGGGCTCTTGGCCACCTTTGGCATCCCATCGATGGTGGCTACTGGACTCTTTTTCCCCAGCTGGAGCCTCCTCTTCATCGTATCCCCCGAGATGATACTACCGATGGGCTGGTCACTCGCCTTGGGACTCATCATCACCGCTACGTCGGCCTTACTACTTTGGGTGAATTATCGGTGGGCAAAGGCCTTTTGGCTACGGTCAACACTGTTGAGCATTCTACCCTCTCTCTCGTGGGCTACCGTCGTCGCTGCTGTGTTTGTGCTCTATCCCGAGCGTCTCTTGAAAATTGGGACCTACAGCCAGTTTTGGTCACTTAAGGCTCAGCCACTTATTGAGCATCCCTGGTTTTGGGCACACACGGGCCTCGCCACGGCGACCACACTTGGGCTCTGTTGGCTTTGGCGGCGCTTAGAGATCCAGGCTACTCGCTAAGAAAAAGTAAATGTATGAGCGTGTTAACTCGATACGCTCGTAGCGCACCTGAGACTCCAAAGCCTGATCGAATACATTGGTCGCGATCACGTCCTCGCCCAATCCATAGGAATACATCGCTCCGATCCAAGTCGTCGAACGGCCATCGGTATAAGATGTTGAAAATGATAGACCATACATATCAATCTGCGCCAGAGCATCGGCCAGCGGATTGTTCGGAACATCAGGAGCCGTGGAGCGATTCGAGAAGATCCCCCCCGAGACCGTAACGTCAGGTAAGATCCAATACTCAGCCCCAAGGTGGAAATTAACGATTGCCCTTCGCTGAATGGTATTACTGAATGGGACAAAATTTTCCGGGACGCTTTGCGCTTTCGAATCCCTTAACAAAGCATAATCGATGGCACCGTAGTAGACGACATCGGCTGCCAACAAGAACCACCGCGGCTTTTCATATGCGAAGCCCAGGCGAATCATTGGTGCAATACCGAAGCCTGAGCCAAGGTCCGAAACATCACGCTCTTCGAAGAAAGGCTCCAAGGTCTGTTCTTCCTCCATACAAGGAAGGCTCGTTGGGCAGCGCGTATAGGCTCCCGATCGAACGGTTCGAATTGCGCCTTCTGAATGGACTGCGGTCGAAGGCAGTGATGCAAAAAGACCGAAACGGACTCTTGGTGAGGGCTGCCAGTGAGCCCCCGCTCCCAAGAGCAGACTACCGCTGGATACGGTGACTTCACTTGAGGTAAGGGCAAAGCGTCCGATGCCACCGTTTTGAATTGAGGCCTCCGATATCGAGGCTTCTTCCGTATCTACCATCGAACGAAAGATATAATAGCCCGCGACTCCAACCCGTAACTCCGGGTTAATCTCCAATCCATAACCAACGGCGCTCCATAACTCGCGGTCTGTTGTACGGCGCACGTACGATGAGCTTTGCCCTTCCTCATCGACCGGTGCTCGACTCGAGAGTGAAGACGTTCGGTACGAAGGAACCAAAAGACCAAATGCCAATGAGTGATTTGTCCCCCAACGCGTTCGTCCTAAGGTGCGTACTGCACCGGCGCTTGATGGCACCACTGTCACATCACTCAGATCGACGCGGATATTCCCATAATCGTCAAAGAGCACGGATGAGAACTCCTCGAGACTTCCGCGCTCAATACCGTAAAGACTGGTTGAGAGTTGGGCTGACGTCGACTCGACGAATGAGAGCCCGGCGGGATTATACAGTAGAGACGTGACATCATTCGCTGTCGCGGTGAAAGCGCCACCAAGTCCGATTGCACGGCCACCAACCAAGAAGTCCTGATAGTTATTATCAGCACCAAGCGACGTTACAGGTATGATTGTAAGAACGAAGAGACAAAACTGAATGCGCGCTTTAAGCAGCTTCATCATGAGGCATACTCTCGAGATTCACCGCGACGACTTTACTCATCCCTGGCTCTTCCATCGTAATCCCATAAATTCGGTCAGTTTGAGACATCGTTAGCTTATTGTGCGTAATGACGATGAACTGCGAGATCTTTGAAATTTCACGAAGCATTTCGGTGAAGCGCCCGACATTTGCTTCATCGAGGGGCGCATCGACCTCATCCATTACGCAGAATGGCGTAGGCTTGATGAGGAAGATTGAAAAGACAAGCGC
>JAYYQC010000203.1:0-5242 GCA_036128675.1 Myxococcota bacterium
GCTCCTGTGCAGCGTTTGGTGTTCAGGCCATCGTGATCCCTAAGGACCGGAGTGCTGATATTGGACCGGCTGCTTTGAAAACCAGCGCTGGTGCTTTGCATCGTCTGCCGTTTGCGCGGGTGACAAATCTTAAGCGCGCGATGGACGACTTACAGAAGATTGGCTTTTGGAGCGTTGGTCTAGCCCTTGAGGGTGGAGTTCCGATCAGTAACCTTGATCTTGATCGCCCTATCGCTTGGGTGGTTGGCTCCGAGGGCAATGGAATACGTCCAGGGACGGCTAAAGCCTGCGATTTTATTGGATATATTCCCATAAGAGCGGGTGTCGAGAGCTTAAATGCGAGTGTTGCGGCCTCGATTGTGCTCTACGAGCGTGCTCGATTTCTCTCGAGCCAGAACCAGTTAGATTGATTGAGAGATCGGGTAATCGATCGGGTTTGGTTCGAGCAGCGCATTTTGCTTGACTGACCTGGTTGCCTTTCCTATACGCGCCTAGCCGAATTCGTGAGAAGACGGCGGCGGCAGGAGTCGTCAGCTGGTGTAGCTCAATTGGTAGAGCAACTGATTTGTAATCAGTAGGTTGTAGGTTCAAGTCCTATCACCAGCTCCAGGCGCAAGCTAAGTGCTTGAGTGCGTGAAAGATGGAGGGGTGCCCGAGTGGCCAAAGGGAGCAGACTGTAAATCTGCCGGCGTTAGCCTTCGAAGGTTCGAATCCTTCTCCCTCCACCACTTACGAGCGGGAGTAGCTCAGTTGGTAGAGCATTAGCCTTCCAAGCTAAGGGTCGCGAGTTCGAACCTCGTCTCCCGCTCCATTTCAGCACAGTGAGTATGACAGGTTGCCCATGTAGCTCAGTGGTAGAGCACTTCCTTGGTAAGGAAGAGGTCATGAGTTCAAATCTCATCATGGGCTCCACGATAAGAACAGGCTGTTTTGGATTATAAGCGCGTGACTTGCGCGAAGGAGAAGTAACAATGGCAAAGGAAAAATTTGACCGTACCAAACCACACGTAAACGTTGGTACCATCGGACACGTCGACCACGGTAAGACCACTCTTACTGCTGCTTTGACGACTGTTTCTAAAGAACTCGGGCTCTGCAAAGAAGCTATCTCTTACGACCAGGTTGCAAAAGCATCTGAGTCGCAAGGACGTCGTGACGCAAGTAAGATTGTTACGATTGCTACTTCGCACGTTGAGTACGAATCAGAGAACCGTCACTACGCACACGTCGACTGCCCAGGACACGCAGACTACGTTAAGAACATGATTACTGGTGCTGCTCAGATGGACGGCGCTATCCTCGTTGTATCTGCTATCGACGGCCCAATGCCTCAGACTCGCGAGCACGTTCTTCTTGCACGTCAGGTAAACGTTCCTCACCTCGTAGTGTTCTTGAACAAGTGCGATGCGGTTGACGACGAAGAACTTCTCGACCTCGTTGAAATGGAAGTTCGCGACCTTCTTAGCACTTACAAGTTCCCAGGAGATGACGCTCCAGTTATTCGCGGATCTGCTCTTCAGGCAATCCAAGGCGAAGACTTTGGTGTGAACTCAATCAAAGAGCTTTTCAACGCTCTTGATACCTTCATCCCTGAGCCAGAGCGCGAGAGTGACAAGCCATTCTTGATGCCAATCGAAGACGTATTCTCAATCTCAGGCCGTGGTACAGTTGTTACCGGTCGTGTTGAGCGTGGTATCATCAAGCCAGGCGAAGAAGTAGAAATCGTCGGTCTCAAAGAAACCACGAAGACCACCTGTACTGGTGTTGAAATGTTCCGAAAGCTTCTCGACGAAGGTATCGCTGGTGACAACGTTGGTTGCCTCCTGCGTGGTACTAAGCGTGAAGAAGTTGAGCGTGGCCAAGTTCTCGCTCACCCTGGAACCATCAATCCTCACACCAAGTTTAAGGCAGAGGTTTACGTTCTGAACAAAGAAGAAGGTGGACGTCACACTCCATTCTTCAGCAACTACCGCCCTCAGTTCTACTTCCGTACAACTGACGTTACCGGTTCAATCGTGCTTCCTGAAGGAACCGAGATGGTAATGCCTGGTGATAACGTTGCAATGGACGTTGAGCTTATCGCACCTATCGCGATGGAGCCTCAGGCGCGCTTCGCAATCCGTGAAGGTGGTCGTACCATCGGCGCGGGCGTTGTTACCGCTATCGTCGAGTAATGATTGCTAGTTCATAGTGAGAGCGGGGATGCGTATGGACGTGTCCCCGCTTTTCTATGTTGCTTAATGTTTTGGTAGAGGGGCGTAGCTCAATTGGTAGAGTAGCGGTCTCCAAAACCGTTGGTTGGGGGTTCGAGTCCCTCCGCCCCTGCCATTCACTTCGAAGGTCATCATGAGAGATAAAGAACGCTACGTTTATATCGCAACCCTCGTCTTTGTGCTTATCGGCGGACTTGTTATCGGTAAGGGCTTGGAGTGGGTATGGGCCGCAGCAGAACTGGTTCCATATAGCGTTTTCAATATCCCGCAGCTGCCATTGACCGGTGTGCTCGGCTTCGCTGTCGCGGGCATTGGCGGGTTGGCTCTCGTGAAGAACCAAACAACAAAAACGCTCGGTGTCGAGGTTGTGGATGAATTATCTCGCGTCACTTGGCCCCAGCGTGAAGAAACGACCAATTCAACAATCGTTGTTGTCATAGCCGTTTTGATCAGTGCTGCCTTTATCGGCCTTTTTGACCAGGTTTGGGGTGCACTTACAAAGTCGCTTTTCGAAGCGGTAAAAACAGTCGTTTAAGCTGCCATACGCACTCAAACGATAATCGGATAGGACAAGGCGGAGAGACTAGTTATGGGTGAGCAAGAGGAAAACGTTGTAATGGAAACTGAAAGTGTAGAGCCTGATGTAGAGGTTGCGCCTGAGTCCGTTGCAGAAACCACACCCGACGAGGTCGGCGCAGACGAAGTCCAGACTGAGGAAGCGCCTGAGGAAGTCGCTGAAGAAGCGCCGCAAAATCCGAATTGGAAATGGTACGTTGTAAATTCGCCTACTGGTCATGAAAATAGAGCGAAGGCGTCTTTAGAGGACCGCATCAAGCAGCAGGGCCTTGAGGAGCAGTTCGGCGAAATTCTCATACCTACAGAGAACGTCGTTGAGTTGGTTAAGGGTGGTAAGCGCAAGACATCAAAGCGCAAGTTCTTTCCTGGCTACATGCTGGTGCAGATGGAGCTCACTGACGAGAGTTGGCACTTAGTCAAAACCACACCGAAAATCAGCGGTTTTGTCGGTAACGCTACTCAGCCGCCAGCTGTGCCTGAGCACGAGGTTCGGCGATTAACCAAACAAATTGATGACGGCATCACGATGGTCAAGCCGAAGGTCAAATTTGAAGAAGGTGAAAATGTTCGCGTAATTGATGGCCCATTTGCAAACTTCAACGGGGTTGTCGATATGGTTAACGAAGACAAGGGTAAAGTCCGGGTTATGGTTTCGATTTTTGGACGCTCAACCCCAGTCGAACTTGAATTTGTACAGGTCGAAAAAACTTAATTGCTGCTTCTAGGCAAATTGACAAGAAAACGAGAGGCGTATCATGGCAAAGAAAATTTCTGGATACATTAAACTTCAAATTCCTGCAGGCAAGGCGAATCCTTCGCCACCAGTTGGTCCAGCGTTGGGTCAGCATGGTGTCAACATCATGCAGTTCTGCAAGGAGTTTAACGCACGGACTCAAAACAGCGCCGGTATGATTATTCCGGTTGTAATCACTGTTTTCGGTGACCGCTCTTTCACCTTCATCACGAAGACGCCACCAGCGTCAATTCTTATCAAGAAAGAAGCGGGATTGAAGATTACGAAGAAGCCAGGGGCTGGTTCCAAGGAACCAAACAAGTCCAAGGTTGCTACTATTACGCGGCAGCAGGTTAAGAACGTGGCTGAAATCAAGATGCCTGACCTGAATGCCAAGGATATCGACGGTGCGATGAATATGATCATCGGAACCGCTCGGAGTATGGGAATTGAAGTTGAGGACTAGACTATAGCTTTCTCGAAAGTTATAAGCCCGCGCTTCAAAAGACAAACCATGAGCAGGAGGTGCCGAAAGGTACCGTCAGAACTGCGAGGTGACTATGGCAAAGACAAGTAAAAGGCATGAAGCCAATAAGGCAAAGATTGACCGCAATGTTCGTTATGAACTCGCGGATGCAATCGATTTGCTGAAAGGGCTTTCAAAAGCAAAGTTTGATGAAACTGTTGAAGTTGCGGTCAAGCTCGGCGTTGACCCGAAGAAATCAGATCAGATGGTTCGCGGCACATGCAAGCTTCCAAATGGAAGCGGCAAGAGTGTTCGCGTTCTTGTCTTCGCAAAGGGCGACAAAGAGTCCGAAGCGAAGGAAGCTGGTGCGGATTTCGTAGGGGCCGAGGATTTGGTTGAAAAGATCAAAGGTGGCTGGCTCGATTTCGACAAAGTAATCGCAACACCGGATATGATGCCAAAAGTAGGACCCATCGCTCGAATTCTCGGGCCACGTGGTCTGATGCCAAACCCAAAAGTTGGCACAGTTACCCCAGACGTCGCAAAAGCAATTGCTGACGAAAAGGCGGGTAAGGTTGAATTCCGTGTTGATAAAGGAGCTATCCTCCACGTTGCAATCGGCAAGCTTGGTTTTGATGCTAAGCAGCTGGTTGAAAACTTTGAGGCGTTCCTCGAACAAGTACTTAAGCTGAAGCCGTCAACCGCAAAAGGAACCTACGTGCAGGGCATTTCGCTCACCAGCACTATGGGGCCTGGTTTGCGTCTTGACGTTGCTAAAGCTCAAGCGAATGTTGGGAGGTAACCGAGATGGATCGTGCATCAAAAGAGGCGTTTGTCTCGAAGGTTAAGGAAAGTATTGAAGCCTCTCCCGGCGCTCTCTTTCTTGATTACACAGGTATGACCGTAAATGATATTAACGCTGTTCGGCGTAAGTTTCAGGAATCGGGCATTACTTATCAGGTTGTTAAAAACACCCTCATGGCTCGAGCATGTGCTGATACCCCGTATGCGGGCGTAGCTGAGTTGCTCAAGGGGTCACCGACGGGTGTTGTTCTTGGTGGCGAAGACGCGGTGTCCGCTGCCAAACTTACTTTTGAGCTCTTAAAAGATTACGAAGCGCTCAAAATCAAAGGTGGAATTCTCGACGACGCAGCGCTCGATGCGAAGCAGGCGGAGGCTCTTTCTAAGATGCCAAGCCGTGCAGAGCTTCAGGCGAAAATCGTCGGCCAGGCTCTCAGCCCTGGTGCAAATTTG
>JAYYQC010000204.1:0-3570 GCA_036128675.1 Myxococcota bacterium
ACCACTACGCTCCTCGACTCGACGCGAGGCGGCTCAGTCGGAAAGCTCGGGCTCGTATTCAATTTTTTGCTTAAATACCGCGGGCCGCTGAAGCGATTCTTGAAAGACGTTGATGCCGGACCGGCCTTCTCCGAGCCTGGATTCCTGGGCTTTTCCCCGGAACAGTTCGGCTACACCTTCGCCGAGTGGGCCAAGCGCGAGAATATCGAGCCACTCGTCGAGCTCTTTGCCCCCATCTACACCGGTTTTGGCTACGGCTATCTCGACCAGATCTCCGCGCCTCAATTCCTCAAGATCTATGACCAAGAGCGCATCGATAAGACATTCTCCCGTAAACCTGGGGACCCACCCTCGATGTTCACCCTCGACGAGGGCTACCAAGGACTCTGGGAGAAGGTCGCCGCGGAGCAAGACGTTCAGCTCAATGTATCCATTCAGAAAATCACACGAGATGACGGTGTAACCATCACGACGGAGCAGGGAGAGGAGCGATTTGATGCACTGGTTTTGGCCTGCCCACTGCATGCAATCAGAGATGTCCTAGACCTCGATGCGGAGGAGGCTCCCCTCTACAACAAAGCAACCTACCTCGATTATCAGACCATCACTGCAGACGTAGACGGCCTCGGGCCAGAAGGTCTGATGTTTATGGTCGATAACATGACCTCGGACCGTGCAGGTCATCTAGTCTGTGGTTATCGACGCTGGCAAGAAAGTCCGACGTGGGCGCTCTATGCGCTTAGCGATGGTTCTTACGACGACGAGACCATTATCGAGCGCGTCAAGAGCGACCTCGCAGCGGTTGGGGCCAAGCTCACCAAGGTTCATCGGCACGATAAATGGGACTTTTATCCCCATGTCACACCGGAAGACTTTCGCGCCGGGTTTTATCCAGACCTCGAGGCCAAACAAGGTCAACGTTCGACCTACATTGTCGGAGAGATCATGGGTGCCGCCTGTGTCGAGTCGACCTCAAACTACGCCCACCAGCTCGTCATGAAGCATTTCACCGACCATTCGTGAGACCGCCGATATCCTCCGCATCCGGGGACTCCCCTATCGACTCAACCTCCAGGGCCGACTAGACTTTTAGCGCCGTGGAGGATGTTCCTGCACCGCGCCCCCGAAAGGCGTCACTCGCGAGTATGAGTGCAACACCACAATCGTGTCGGCTCATTGAGCGCTACCACCAGACTCTGCGTGAACGTCCACAGGCAACCGCATTTATTTGGGTCGATAAAAACGCAAACCAGACCATCGCCTACACCTACGAAGAACTTGACCGCGCGGCCCGTGGCCTGGCCCAAAAACTCACCAGTGAAGGTATCCGTAAAGGCGATACCGTCCTGCTCGCCTATGGCCCCGGTTTTGACTTCTTCATCGCATTTTGGGGCTGTCTAATCAGCGGCATCGTCGCGGCACCGGTTACGCCACCCATCTCAAGCAAAGACGTCGATAAATTCATCAAGCTTTATCGTCACTGCGATGGACGCATGATTCTGACCGACAAGCGCTTTGCCAGGCTACTCAAGGCCAAGGCCTACAAAGAAAAAATATCAGACGTCGGTCGGGGCGTTCGCTCGCTGCTGGGTGGCGCGAAGAATAACAGCCGTGCCTCTGCTTATTCCGCGCTTATCGAAGAGCGCTGGCTCACAACCAGTGGGCTCCCGATTCCAGCCCAGCCTGAGTCCTTTACGCCACAACCTCCAGACGCCACCGCCTTCATCATGTACTCCAGTGGTTCCACCAGCGCTCCTAAGGGGGCATTGACCACCTTCGGAAACCTCAGCCACCAACTGGAGATGAATGGTCAAGCCTTGGACTGTAGCCCAGACCACGTAAGCTGCTGGTGGGCGCCCCATTACCATGATTACGGCCTCATCAGTGGCTTTCTCAATGTTATCTACCAGGGGTGTAAAGGCGTCCTAGCCTCGCCTTTCGACTTCATTCAACATCCGCCTCTGTGGCTCGATATGCTACATAAATATGGCGGCACCCATACGTTCGGGCCAGATTTCGGTTATGATCTACTTATCCGAAAGACGCGCCAAGCAGACCGTGAAGCCGACAAGTGGAATCTGAGTCCACTTAAGGTCGCGATGAGCGCCGCCGAGAAAGTGCGCGCAGCCACCATCGATGCCTTCTCGACCGCCTTCGCGCCCTGTGGTTTTCGTAGAGAAGTCTTCTGTCCCGCCTACGGACTCGCGGAACACACGGTTGGGGTTACCATCAATGGGGTTCGCACCGAGCCGGTCGTACAGCGCTTCCTTCGCAAGCCTCTCGAAGAGGACGGTATTGCGCTCAACGCCGATGCCGAAGATGACTTCGATGCAAATGATGAGCGTATTATCGAATTGGTTGGAAACGGTATCGCCCGGTTTGAGACGGACCTACAGGTCGTAAAGCTCGACCGCGACGGTGACCCACTCGACGTGATGCCTCACGGCCAAGTCGGCGAAGTCTGGGTTGCGAGTGAGAGCAAGACCATCGGCTACTTTAAAGAAGTCGCCCTCACCGAGACCGCCTTTCACGCTCGGCTGCCAGACGGTACCCGTCCAACCACTCATTACCTTCGCACCGGTGATCTAGGTTTTATATCAAAGGAGAACGGGGAGCTCTTCATCTGCGGTCGTCAGAAAGACATGATCATCCTCGCTGGGAAGAACCATTACTCCGAAGACCTTGAGGTGACGCTCTCCAATCATACCCGTGAGTTTCTTCGCCCTGGTCGAATCGCGGCGTTTAGCTTCGAGGAAAAGGGAAGTGCCGCCGAGCGACTCGGCATTGTCGCCGAGGTAAGAAACGACGAGATCGACCGTACGCAAGCGTTTCATGTAATCAAGACCTGCCTGGCCTCAGAGCATAAGATCAGCGTCTCTACGATTGCACTGATTAAGTCTGGAAGTATTCCCAAGACATCCAGTGGAAAGCTGCGCCGCTTTGAAGCGCGAGAGCGTCTCCTCGACAATACCCTCGATATCATCAACCACGGGATTTGGACGGCGCCGGTCAAAGACTTCGATGCTGCACCGAGCTACGAAGAAACCCTCGCGATGCTCATCAACACCGTTGAACGACTCCAGGCTAGCGATGGACATGTCGACGCTCTCACCCACATACCCTCTTTGAAGCTCACCCCCTTGGCGTTGGCCCAACTGGAGGATGCCATCCGGCAAGACCATCCGCATGTAGAGTTTCAACTTGAGATGATGGCGCGACATGCGACACCAAAGGACTTAGCCGCATTCCTGGTTCAAGAAGACGATACAAGCAAAGCGAAGGCCGTCGAACCGATGCCCACGCTCGGCGCGCATCCGAGCACTACGAGCGACCGCATCTCTACCGTTCTCCATCCCCTGCTCTATGCTCAGGAACGTGCACTCAATGAAGTTCGAGGCCCACTCGACGAGCCAAGGCTCCTGAGCATCTCGGGCTGGCTTCAGGGAGAAGTCTCTATCGCGGCTCTCCGGCGTGCCTTAGACTGGCTGACAGAGCGGCACACGGTTTTGCGAACCACGTTTGAACAAGGCAAAGATGGCTCGTATGGGCAGTTTGTCCAGACCGAGTGGC
>JAYYQC010000205.1:0-2326 GCA_036128675.1 Myxococcota bacterium
CATACGGAAATATATTTTTGAACCCGCACTTTTGTATTTCCCCAATAGTATTGCCGTAAAGAGGGTTGAGGTGCATGCCAGTGGCGAAAATGTGCAAGTCAAAGTCCGAGGAGGCTTCGAGCTTCGACATGATTGGTTTCAGCTTACCAAAGTCAGCGCGTGTACCAGTAAGAATGACGACCTTTCGCATGAGCTACCCTTCGTTCGGACTCTAGATCAGCATACCTCTATCAAGTACGTCGTCTATTATACGAAAAACCTAAGCCAGAACTCGCTGAGTTCCCGTGGTCGTGACCTGTCAAAGTTGATAGATCGGTGGTTGCATTTAAGTTTCGTCGATAATGGTCGATTTCCCAGTCGGAGGCCCGACATGCTGAACATCATTGTCCAATATTACAACGACTCAAATCCCGAGCGTCAGGCCGAAGTCGATGACGCCTTTCGTCGTAATTTAGACTGCCCGTGGGTCACGAAGCTTCATAATCTGGTTGAGCCTGAAACAGTTGTACCCGATTGGCTCGAAGCGCACCCGAAATATGTGGAACGCCGTCTTCTGGGACGGCTGACCTACCTTGATGCTATCGAGTATGGAAATGAATGCCTCAAGGGCGAGCGTGTTTGCTTGATGAATGCAGATACCTTTGTGGATACAGAGTCGCCCTGGTTTCATGTGCGAGAGATCGACCCAAAGATTATTCTATGTCAAACGAGACATGAACTGCTCAGCTCTGGGGAGCTGGTGATGGATCCTGCTTACAGAAAAAGCTGGGGTCGTAATACCCAGGATGCATGGATCTGGTTGAGTCCTATCCGCGTACCTAACGCTGATTTCGAGCTTGGGCGTTTGGGGTGTGATGGTGCGATTGCCCATCGTTTCAAATCAGCTGGATATTATGTGGTCAACCGAGGAGCGGTCCTAAAAATAGGACATATTGATGTCTGTCGCGGGAAAACAGCAAGTCAGACTTGTGCGTTTCATTCGCGAAATGCTTCTGCTTCGGAGTCTCGGCCAGCCGCTGATGGCTGGGCCTTTGTGCCCGACATTCAATTAACGCCTGACCTAGAGGTACTTCTTGAACATGTGAACCCAACTTCCTTTCAAAAGTACCTCATTGCCTCTGAGCTTATTTCTACGTTTTTAGAGCCAGAACCCGAAGTGCTGGGCAAAGAACCTAAGTCGCGTGAGATTCCGAATGCGGGTCAAGCAGTCTTAGAACGTCGCGCTTAGGCGCAATCACTTGCCCAAGCATTCGGACTGGAGCACACTCCAATCATGGATTGGCTTATGCTCATGGTCGCCGGCGGGCTCGGCGCGGTTTCTCGGTACGGAGTAGGGAGGCTATTTCCATTTACCGGGAGCGAGTTTCCTACCGCTACCGTTATCTGTAACCTCAGCGGTTCGTTGGTACTTGCCCTCCTAGTCGGGCGTTACGCGGCGTCGCATCCCCAGTTAGTTCTGATTGTAGGCACTGGCTTTTTGGGGGCGTGGACGACCTACTCTACCTTTAGTCTCGAGATGGTCCGACTGGCGGAGTCCGGAGAAGTTGGGCGAGCAGGTGTCTACGTCGTCGTTACACTCTTTGGGGGAGGTCTGCTTAGTGCCCTGGGGTGGTGGCTTGGGCTGCAGCTTCGAGCGGGGTGATCTGGAGAATGTCCTGAATGATGGGCTTGAGCCCGGCAAAGAAGCTCTCGACCGCCATGATCATCAGAATGAGTCCCATTAGACGAAGCAAGACTTTGCTGCCACTTGGTCCAATCAAGTTGAGTACTGGCTTGGAGCCAATAAAGAGAGCAAGCGAGATACCTACCGAGGTAAGCGCGGCACTAACGAAGAGCATTTGCTCAACCACCGATTGAGCTTTGGCCATTTGAAGCATTGCGCCGGTCATGGCTCCTGGCCCACAGATAAGCGGGATTCCGAGAGGAGTAACCGCCATATCATCGATACTCATCATCTGGGTGTTGGTCGGGGTGTCACTAACCTTCGTCCGTGCAAGACGTGCCTGAAGCATGTCATATCCCATGACGAAAAAGATGATTCCGCCCACGACGCGCAGTCCGTGAATCGTAATCCCAAAAAGCGAGAAAAGCTCCTGTCCGAAGAACGCGAAGAATAAAATCCCACTCAAAGCAATGAGGTGAGCTCGGACCGCCACGCGGCGACTTAGAGAGTTTGGAATGCCTTCAGTGAGCCCTGCGAAGATTGGCATGTTTCCAAATGGATCGAGCATTGGGAAAAGTGCGACAAAGCTCGCAATGAAGAAGACCACCATCGTGTTTTCGTACGCCATGACCTGCTCCTTTCGCTTGAGGGGCGTTTCCAAGA
>JAYYQC010000206.1:0-4807 GCA_036128675.1 Myxococcota bacterium
GAACAGGCGCGTCGTGCGGCTGATTGCGCTCTTCGGATGCAAGAGGCAATGGCAGAACTCAACAAGAAGTGGGCTGACCAAGAGATCCCCGACCTTCAAATGAGGATTGGTATTCACCACGGTCCGACCGTCGTAGGCAACTTTGGAAGCAAAAAGCGAAGTGACTACACTGCCATTGGTCCGACCGTGAACATGGCATCGCGGATTGAATCGGCTTGTCAGCCGGGGGAAGCCTACGTCTCTGGCGAGATTTGCGACTACCTACCCGAGAATATGGTGGAAGTCGCTGGGGCTTTCGAGCTCAAGGGCGTACCTGGTCAGGTGACGCTCTACCGTCTTACCCAGACCTAACGGGTTGCCTGTGCTTTACGTTACACCCCAGGTGCTTATTACGACTTGATTCGGACGACATGCCCGTGGAGCGTGGCTGTTTTGACGGGCGACTCTCTGAGGCGACTTTATGCAAAGACACCGGATGCTTTGCGGATGGGGCCCATCTTATTCCTCTGGCGAGGTACGCAAAGAACCTCAAGGGTATTCAGATTGGATTACTGAACTTTAATACCAATGGACTCTTTGTATCGCTGGCCTCAATCGAGGCTGGTAACGAAGCTATTTCTTCGCTCCCATAAATGCCTGATTCATCCCCATCATGGTCTGAAGCCACTTCTCATGGTTATGCGCTTTCGCCTGAACGAATTCTTTCACAATCGGATGGGGTAGAATCAGAAATTCTTCTCGGTCGATACCATCGATAATATCCAACGCGACTTGGTCGGCCTCGATGATTCCCTCGTTGACGAATGCGCGCATCTTTGGAGTGAGATCAAACTCTTCAACCATCGGCGTACGAACGAATTGTGGGCAGATACATGAGACCTTGATGCCTTGCGGGCCGTGGGTCACTGCGAGCCATTCCGCCAGGCCAAGGGCAGCGTGCTTGGTTGTGGTATAGGCTGCGGTTCCCATGTTCACGAGCATTCCAGCTGCAGAAGATGTAAATACCAAATATCCTTCGCCTCGCTCAATCATCGCGGGCAACAAAGCGCGCGCAGCATATACGTGCGCCATGACATTTACATCCCACGTGGCTTGCCAGGTCTGATTATCAAGCTCTACGCCACCGAGATGGCAAATGCCGGCATTGGCCACGTAGATATCGATCGGACCAAAGGTGGCCTCAACCTTATCAATAGATGACTTAACCTCTTCTTCTTTTGAGACGTCCACAGCAAGTCCCAAAGCACCCAATTCCTCAGCCAGCGCCGACGCTTTCGCTCCATCGATATCCATGATCGCAAGCCCCTTGGGTTCAAGTGCTGCGAGTTTTCGGCAGAGCGCCGCGCCGATGCCCGATGCGCCTCCGGTGACGACAACTACTCTGTCTTTGATCTTCATCGATACTCTCTCTCTTCTGCGGGTTGTCAGCGGACCAAGCGAAACTGACCACAGTTTTGCTGGGCTAACTCAAACATAAATTTAGCGGCTTGGGCTTCCTGCCCTCCAGGTCCACTGCCGGTCAAAAGTGCGACTGTGTGAAGCGGGATCCCTTTGAGAGCATTCCATGAAAGGACCGCGCTCCGGATCCCCGCCGGGTCGGTGACCCTGCCTGCCGAGGGCATGCCGTCGGTGAGCAGATATACTGCGTCGACGCCTGGGAGACGAAAAGCCGTCTCGAGGGCATCGTGAATATTGGTACCCCCTCTCGGACGGCTGGCATCAATCATCTGGCTCGCACGGGCGCGATTCTTATCGGTACCCCGAACAAGCTTGTGGTTGAGCGGCGTAACCGAGCCATTGAACATAATAATCTCAAATTGGTCACCGGGCGCGATATGCGCTTGCAGCACCTCGGTCATCTCTTTCTTAAGAAACGCGAGCCGCGAACCCTGCGAGCCATCGGGCTGTGTCCCTGCTTCGCGCATACTTCCTGAGGTATCGAGCACAAATACGGGGCTCTGTGCCCGCACCGTGCCCCAAAGATATGTTCGGCCCTCGATGCTGCTTAGGAGTTTTCGAGCCGTCCTCTTATCTTTATCAAAGGTAAAGGCGTCGACGACGTCGTAGCGATTCTCTAGGTCTAGCAGTGTGTCTTTGACGATTTGAAGGACCTTAATCTTATCATCGGAAAAGGCGTAGGCGCTGATGAGTCCCTTCATCTCTTTGGAGGTCAGTCCGACAATGCGGTCCTCGATGCTTTGTAAAGCTTTGAGCTTGTCATCGCGGAAGCTGAACCAACCGATAACCGTCTGGACCTGCGATGCTTTGAGCCCCTCGGGGGCCACATCAAGAAAGCTGCGAAGCGCCTCGACCTTCGAATCTGAAAAGCTTTCGCCCTTCACGGTAGTCCCCATCTCATTAAAGCGTGCGGTGGCCATGGTGCCGTCGCTCTGACCAGCGCTTTGCCAGAGGGCAAAGTTCGCGCAGCGATTTTTGTTGGTTCCTGTGCCGGCAGCGGAGCCACCGCTCACAGCGCCGGCGCTTTGAAGAATGCGACGTGCCTCAGAGCGGTCATCGTCAAAGGCGAATGCTTTGCCTATCTCACCCATCGCGGTTTTGGGGATGCCAGGGGCAATCAGCCGAAGCGCTTCCAGTTTATCATCGCTCATCGAGAAGGCTTCAAGGAGGCGTCGGGCTTGGTCCCCGGTGAATGACTCACCCTTTACCTTGCTTAGCACCTCTAATTTATCGTCGGAGAACGCTGCATCGTCGATACTCTCCATCAGCGCCTGATATCGATTGGCGTCGATCGCCAGAGCGTCAGGCGAATTAATGATGATAAAGAGTGCCAGAGGTATGTAGAATCGCATGGTGATATTTCCCAGTCAGAAAGTCATAAGTGCCCGAAGACCTATCGAATCATAGGGGAAGGACGGACTCTGGAGCAAAGACGAGAAACAAAGAGTTAGCCAGCCGAAATACGGCCGAATGATTTGCGACGTGTTAACCCAAACGCGAGCAGAAGCCACCACGGAGCCACGCCAGCTACGCCTGCGCACCCACCGTCCTCGGAGGAGCCTGAATCAATGAAGACGCCATCTTCTCCACCGGTAGTGTCATTGTCAGAGCTGTAGTCGCTCGGGTCGTCCCCGTTGCAGTCGCCGTTTCCGTCGATATGATCCGAGAAGTTGGTGGTCCAATAGAAGCGATAATACGAACTTGGGACTTCAACTCTTCCGATCCCTATCGACGTGAAATCGCCGTTTCGCATATTGCGATCATGCCCAGGACTATTCTTCCATTGGTCAAAGGTTGAGGCACCGTCGGGATTACCCGCCGCGATGTTTTCGGCGGAGGTCCGCCAGTCGGTGTGCCCGAAGTCCGTGATCCGGTCGAACGGGTCGCGCCCGGTACAGATATCCCCCGCGTCATCGCAGGGTGGCTCGTTGTGATCGAAGAAGCCCTCTTCACCCATAAACCGGCTCATATAATCTGCGGCTGCATTCATCGTTGGGGATGGCGTGAGACAAGGGGCACCAATCTCCGCTCGGTAGGCGTTGATCCTCTGAAGAAAATCCAGTTCTTCGACATCGAGGGTGAGGTCGTAGTTTGCGAGCGCGGTTGATGAGAGAAAGCAAATCGAAAGCCCCACGAATAGATGTTCCCTGAGAATACTGAGCATCACGGCTCCCCCTCTACTTCGGTGATGATTTTAGCTGCGGACCAGTTCTACCATAGTGGAGGCGATTTACGCCACGTGTCGGGCTTTAAAGCCTCACTGAAACTTTTTGGCTAAGCTGGACCATCGACTGAACCCGTGCGTCGCTTCTTCTTCGGTAAGCACTAATTGATTATTTAGGAGCGCGAGAAGTCGTTCAAGGTCGTCTCCTTGTACAGAACGCGGAATTTCAATCGGTGCGCCAAATTGATACACGATTTTCGAAAAGGGTTTTGGGATTTTATTCTGGTCCCAGCTCTTCATTGTCCAGAACCGGTCCGCGATAGCTGCCACTGGCAAAATCATCGCACCACCTTCAGACGCTACCTTGATAACCCCTGCTTTTGCCTGATGACGGGGCCCACGTGGACCATCCACCGTAAAGGCGGGCGAGCTACCTTTATGAAGCGCCTCAAGCAGTAAACGCCGAGCCTCAGGACCGCCTCGACTGGAGCTACCCCGAGCGGTGTCGTACCCGAGGCGTCGACCAATAAAGTCAACAAACTCACCGTCTTTGGATTGACTGATCAAGAGCGTATGCCGAAGACCCGCCAGACCTAGGACACCGGCTAGGGCGTGCTCATGCCAAGAGGCTAAGCAATACGCCTTGTCTGGTCGAAACGCTTGCGCTCTCGTTAGGTTATCAAGCCCTCGGTACCGGAAGCGGTATGTGAGCCGGAAGAGCTGTGCGAGCCCATAAAAGAGATAGCACATCAATCTGAATCCCAAGACCTACTCCTTCACTGGTTGGCCCTCATGCTTCGCACAAATAGCGGTCGGATAGAAGGCACCACTCCAGAATTGAAACTAAAGTCGATTTGTGAGCCTAAGAGTTTCCCCTAAAAGTACGCCCGATGAGATTCTTTCGAAATAAAAGCTACCAATTAGTCGGATTCGGTTTGGGGATCTCGGCTTTCCGTCGTACCCTCAAAACGAATACGGACCGACTCTAACCACGAGGCGACGCATTCGACATGGTGCGTTATTCGACCAATATAACTAATAATGCTTCGTAGGAGCCAACACCGTGACAGCAGTCAGGAAAAAGTCGGAAACATCAGAATCAAACGAGGCGACCCGCTCCGTTGAGCTGACACCTATCGCGCAGCCCGAGACCTCATCAGAGGAATTTTTACCGGCAGCGCGGCT
>JAYYQC010000207.1:0-5249 GCA_036128675.1 Myxococcota bacterium
GTCTACATCCCGAGTGACCAAGCCAGTACTCAGACCTGTCACTTTGAGATCTACATCGAGGAGGAAGGTTTTCGGCAGAAATTCGTTTGCCAACTCGAGCCTGGGTCCACGCTCAAAGAAGACAGTCTTATCGACCCTTACTGGCCACAAGAACCGGAAGGCGCAACCTGCCGCTTCATCGATAGCTGTAATGTTCACCATCCAAGCTGCGAAAGCCTAGGTCCATCATGTTTAGCACCTTACTAAAAATCCTTGCGATGATACCGCTTTGTTGTGCGGGTGTCCTTGCGTGTGCTGCAAATCAGTCTGCTCAGGAGGCTCAAGACCCAATGTGGTCGATGCTCATCGATACAAGCGCCCCGGAGTTCTCCACCCACGTCGGAGTGCTTCGAGAAAGAATGACCCGCTGCCGTGCAGGCCAAGCAGTACTCTATCGGGACACGGGTATGACAAAGGTCATCGTTGAGCCGCCCAAGCACCGCATCTGTCGGTGGAATATCTCGATCGAAACCGAGGGGCACAAGGCGTCCTTCGTCTGCTCTCCACCGGTGGGTTCCAGCCCACTGCCCACCTTCCTTTTCTCTACCCCCTCAGCGGCTGAGCTCGCCCGGCTGCGCTGTGAGCCAGCGGGGATCCGGCCAGAGCCCAACCCCACGCGAAGATAGAGTCCCCAAGGTCTAGAGCGATCACCGACATGTAGGGGCGTAGAAGTATCCTATCTCTGTCCTGTAAAAATGGCAGATTCCGCCACGACGGCATCTCCAACCGGTGGGATACTTCGTAGATGAATGATGTAAAGTACGCCGTCCAGATCCTTTGTATCGCAAGCCTCGCCTTTACCGTGGGCTGTAAATCCAAGAGCTATGGCACCGAGGGCTGCCGCCAGAACCAGCCCGAACCCATCGCTGATTTCAGCGTGACCCAGGGGAAAACCGACGTCACGTTTATCGCCTTTGGTGATACGCAAGAAGGTGGCGGTGCCGCCGACAAGAACGACATCCAAATTGCAGCGATCAACAGCTTCACTGAGCACCTCACCTGGGACGATGCCGGGCGTTCCGACTGGGGTGATATCAGCGATATCCGTGGCATCATCATGGCGGGCGACATCACCCAGAATGGGCGCGATGGTCGTGGCTTTGAGGTCGATGAGTACGGTGGTTTCACCAAACGTTATGGCTTATGCGGCAACAAAAATGTTCGCTACCATATGTACGAAGGCTACGGGAATCACGACTTCTACGAATGGAATAACGTCGCCTACGGTGATGGAGAACATCCCATCGCCGACTCAGTCGCAATTCGAAACGGGTACCGTCCTGGACTCGTCAACCAAGCACCGGGCATGGATGGCCATTACTCATGGGACTGGGACAATATCCACTTCATTCAGCTCAACCTGACCCCTTCCGATGTTGAGCCCGACTATGCAGATGGCTACACCGGCCTGCGAAACCCCAGAAAAGCCCTCGAATACTTTGAACGTGACCTCCAAGAGAATGTCGCGGGCACATCGAAGAAGGTTATCTTCATCGCGCATTATGGACCTTGGGAGACCTTTGAATGGGACCAAGCCCAGATCGACCGCCTCTGCACGACCGTCACCCAGTACCGCTCTCAAATCCTCGGCTATATCCACGGGCATGCTCACGCCACCCAGAAATATAGCTGGTGTGGCATCCCAATCTTCAACGTTGGCTCGCCCTACTACCAAAACTACAACAGTGATAGCCGCGGGCGCTTTACAGTTTTTCGGGTCAAAGAAGACAGCAACGGTAACTACGACATGACGGCTGCCGATGTCTCATGGTCACCGAGCGCGTACCATGCGGATAAGAGTGGCGATTACGATCTCAAAATCAAAAACTGGAATCGGTTTCCTTTCACGCAGTCAGTGCCTCCACACTGAGCACATCGAGCAATGCGCGCGGTTTCTATGGCACGCGCTCTGAAGGTCCGATAAGCTCGCTCTTATGAAAAACTCTCTCCTTGCGTTCACAATGATGGCTTTTCTCGTTGCCTGCGGAGGTGATGAAGATGCTGGCCCCACACCCTCGGAGCTCTGCCAAGCGATCGACTGTGGTGGCCACGGTACCTGTAACCCAAATAATGGCGAACCCTTCTGCAGCTGTGACCCCGGGTTCGAGACCAATGAGACCCTCGACGTCTGTCTCGATATCGATGAGTGTGCGACCAATAATGGAGAGTGCGGCCCAGATTACCGCTTCGTCTGCCAGAACAACGAGGGCGCAGCCCCTACCTGCGTCGACCGCTGCGAGAACCTCCCAGAAAGCTATGTTGCGGTTGAAGAGCCCGGAGCGAACCCGCCGCAATCAGGGACCGTCTGGTTCAGCCCCGATATCCTCACGGATAACGACCCAACCGCCTTTGTGGACCTTACTTCCACAGGCCAAGGAAGCCGAGTCATGTACGACCGACGAACCGAGTCCTTTGAGACCTTCAATGCCCACCTTTTTGATGCGCTCTTCGGCACAGATACCAATGTCGAGATTCAGGTGAATCCGGAGTTTAGCGCCGAAGAAGCTGAGACCGAGGCACGCTTTTATGCGGGCTATATCGGAAAAATGCCTGGGTTTCTCTTCGCGGATCTCGAGACCGTCTGGATCCACAAGGGCGCGTACGGTTTTGGAGGCGGTAACAACAACCTCCTCATCCACACCGACCAGGGGCAGCTTTATCTCCAAGATGGCGTCTTAGAAGAGGTCTTTATCCACGAAGGCGTTCACACCTCGATGGATGCCTACCACGCGAATGCTCCGGATTGGCTCGCCGCGCAGAGTGCGGATGGACAGGCCATCTCCGATTACGCGCGAGACTACCCACAGCGTGAAGATGTCGCCGAATCCCTCGGGCCATATCTCGGGTATCGATTTCGCACCGAGCGCCTGAGCTTGGACCTCATCAATATGGTCGAGACCACCATCCCAAACCGCGTGCTCTATTTCGATTGTCTCGACATCAGTCTCGCGCCCCTGCCGGTCTCCCGTTAGTCATCCGACTTCACCGGGGCTTTTCGCATTTTCTTCACATCCCCCCGGGCCCGCTTCTCGGCGACACGCCTGCGCTGCGAAGACTTGGTGCGCTTGGTGGGACGTCGGCGTTTCTGGGTCTTTAATCCCTCACGGATCAGCGTCGCGAGGCGTTCGGCCGCCAGCTCTTTATTACGCGATTGCTGACGGGTGTCTTCAACGTGAAGCTGTATCACCCCTTCGGCGTTGATCCGGTTTGAAAGCGACTGCCTCAGCCGCCGTTTATCGAAATCGCTGAGCGCAGAGCTGGCATCAAGTGACCAGTGAAGCGTCACCCGAGAGTTCGTCTTATTGGCATGTTGGCCCCCCGGGCCGCCGGACCGACTGGCGGTAAAGATGAGTTCCCAATGTGGGATCACCAGCCCTTCGCGAATATGTAATCCGTCGTCCATCCTGGCAATTGTATTCATCCGGTCAAACCTTCGCCAGCCTCTTTTGTTCCGGAGGCTTTACCGCTATGCCACTCGTCGAGCGTATCAGAGAGGACAGCATGCACAGAATCATCCAGACACTCCTTTTTATCGCCCTAAGCGCCGCGGCAGCCTCTGTCAGCCAAGCTGCAACCATCCGCGTCGGCACCAGCTATTCAGACGTTTACACAAGCTGGTCCGAGTACAACGGAGCCTCTCAGCGAAATTACTACGAAGAAGAATGGCTGATGGTGGGTGCCTTTATCGATCAGCGCTTCTCGCTTGGCACCAACAATCAGGGGCTTTTCGTCGCGTGGAACGCGGAGCTTTGGCCAGGGCTCTCGTACGAAAACTGGCGCGATGATGGCGGGTTTGCCTTCGGTGTGAGGCCCGGATTCTCGCTAGGTTACGAGGGCAGCCTCGAAGACCTGCACATCTCTGCCGCACTCAACGGTGGCCTAACCTGGACCTTCGGCAGCGGCGATGATGGAAACAACGCGCCTTATCGAGAACTTTTCTCGACGTCGATTGCCGCCGCGAATATCGAGATTGGTGTTGAATGGAAGCTCCGCGCCCTGCCGGTCAAGGCCGTGGGCCTTGGCTACCGAATCGGGCTCTTCGGCGTAGCCTGGACCGATAACTGGATCAACAATGACCCGGACAACGAGGACTGGTTTGACCAGAGCTTTAGAGCCTTTGTTCGGCTCTAAACGCTCTGTCTTCAGTTAAGCCGCGGCCTGTGCGTTGGCTTCGACTTCCTGAATCGCCACGAATGCATGGTCCCAAAGTACAATACGGCTCTGAATCGTTCGGCGGGCTGCAGCTTCAGCGAGGGCCCATTTCTTGTCATCCTCGCCACAGAGCGCGTCAATCATTTCGTAGGCCATCGGACCATGGGCATCGCCGTCCACCGAGATATGGCGGTCAAGGTAATAGAGAAAGCGGTCGTAGTCATTCATGTCCTTGAGACGTAGGTCATCGACCAGACGCTGAAACATGTTGGGGATAACGTCCTCACGGCTCAGGGCGAAGGCTGTCGCGACTTCGGCGACACTTCCCCTCTGAATCACCTCGAACGTCGTCTCGCAGAATCGCTTCGTCCCTTGAGAAGCTTTCGCGCGAATCATCGCACTCGCCGGCGCGAGACCATTTCTGATATGCCCAACCGTCGCTTCGATGACTGCAGTGTTGGCTCCGCACTCTCTCATCGCGTCTAAATAAAGCTCAAAGTGAGAGGAGAAGCCGCCCTGGCCGTCCTCATCGGTCTCCTCACCGAGTACGATTTCGTTGATAAGACGTCGCAGGTTCGGGTCGCCCTCAGGCACCCAAGGCACGGAAACACAGCTCATCTTTTGCTGAAGCGACTTCAAGAGAGACATGAAGTCCCAGACCGCAAACACATGGTAGCCCATAAAGGTATGAAGGCCCGCTTCGCTCTGAATGCTCCGATAGATTGGATGGTTCAAGAGCGCAGTGCGCGGCTCCTCAAGCTTCTCGAGCAGTGCGCGTACGCGCGGCGGGGTTCGGGTGTCTACATCTTGTCGATTTCTGTCGTCTAGCCAATAACTTTTCATGGTTTCTAACCTCCGATGGGAACTTCGTGCTCGGGAGCACCCATCTGACAAAGAATGGCGCAATAATTCGCCAAGGAGGTGGACCGGCGATCGAAGCCCGCTGCGACCGTCATCTCAAGCGATGCGCCGCTTGGGCCCCATCGCCATCGGTATGGTATTCGACACCGGTTTGGACTATCGATTGAGTATCAATTCCACTGGAAAGGAACGCCCAT
>JAYYQC010000208.1:0-6830 GCA_036128675.1 Myxococcota bacterium
GTATCCTCTCGCGCTTTTGAACCATCCCCTGACGCAATTAAAGAATGCAGGCATCGGGGCTCGAGAGGAAGGCGCTGCGTTTCGAACGGGCAACACTTAGGCTAAGACTGGTGACAGGAAGATGACAGGGATCGGAGAGAAGGTGCGGTGGTGCTTAATCGATGGTTTCGATGTCTTTTGTTTTGTTCCAGCCAACCAAGGCCCCGATGCCTGCACCGATGCCGGCTGCGGCCATAACACCCAGGCCGGCGAATGGAGCCGCGATACCGAGAAAGGTCAAAGCAGCCCCCGCGTTGGTTGCGATGGTTGCAGTTCCCAGGGCCAGAGCACCGGTAGCACCAATGCCTCCAACGATGCCCCCAATTTTCGCGCCGCTCTTTGCGTTGTCGCGAACGGGCTCTTCAGCGTCGGTTCCCTTTTTGAGGAGGTCTTCGAGAAATTTCTTCGCTTCGGCATCGGCGGTGACTGCTCCGCTCGGTGTCTCTTCGAGTCGCTTATCTTGTGAGCGAGAGACCAAATGACCGACGAGGGCACCAACGCCGCAGAGTGCGCCAACCGCCGCGCCGACTGGAAGAACGGTGAAAAGACCGTAGAGTGCGAGAGCACCGCCAAATCCAACCGAGGTTAGGTTCTGCATTGCGTAACCGGCTGCACCAACAAGCGTACCGCCGCCCCAGAGACCTGAGAATATACCACCGGCGATCCCGCCTTTCTGGAGGCCGGCTTCGGTCTGAGGGTCCTTTTCGAAGTTCATCGCAGCCTGGGCTTTTTCGGTGTTATTCTGGATGTCTTCAGCTTTTACGGGACTTACTTTCGAGTGAATCAGCCCGCCGAGCGCAGCAATGCCGATGATGACACCCATCGCGACAGGTCCCCCGAAAAGAATCGCCGGGATGGCAGCCCCGAGCGATGCACTTGAGATGGCTGACATTAAACCGGTTGCTGCAATGAGGCCACCCGCGACGCTGGCACCGATACGTACACCACGGTCGACGAGGCGAGCTTGGTGCTTGTCGTTGAGGGTCTTGAGCTGATCGTCGACCGGCTTCGCGGCAAGGGTGCCTTTATCAATGTCGGAGACCAACCGGCGCACTACCTCGAACTCGTCGCTGTCGAAATGCTTGCCAATGCCGTTGTTTGGGCATGCCAGCGTCTTTGCTTCGTTTAGACTGATGTGGCCGTCGCTGCGAAAGCTCTGAAGGAGGGGGTTCATACGCTGAATGCTCATGGTGGGGGCTCCGTTGGGTTGTGACTTACTGGACTCGGCTGCGTGATTTGGGGTGCCGAGCCTCAGGTTAGGCCTACGCCCAACGTAATCGTGTATCGGAGTGATGAGCGATGCGTTGCGTGAAATTGGTATTAAAAGTGAAACCAAGGCCGGAGTGAATCCAGCGACCTAACGCCACTGCCACGCCAAGCCGAGGTGCATGCGGCCCCGCAACCGGGATATTTCGTAGATGGGTTCGCCGGTCGTCCAGGTAAATGTAGGGCCAATCCAGGTCCAGTCAGCATAGATACCGAGGGCAAGGTCCAGCGCCTGTCGATTCAGGTTCAGTAGGTTGAATCGGTACTCCGTGCCTAGAGTAACCATGGAGCTTAAACCATCGGCCTCAAAGCCCTCGCTCGAGCGGAGACGCTGATGTCCGAGCCCAAGCATGCCAATAAGTTTGAGATCTGTCAGTGTCTCAAGCACTTGATAGGCGGTCTGAAGTCGGAGCGACCACTCGGTGAAATCGCTCTTTGTAATGATGAGAGGGATCCTTGTATCGGCGTCGGCTGCGAAAAACGTTGCGCCGAGACCCAAGGAGAGGCGACCACCATAACGTGCATTCAATGAAAGACTTGGGCTCGGGCGGAGTCCAGACTGATCGGCCCCAACACCGATGCCGCCGAGGAAGGCGATATCGAGGACACTGTCTTGAAAGAGTCCTGAAAATCCTTGCTCGCCCGCTTGGACCTCCACTGGAGCCGCTGAAGTTGTGGCTCGACGCTCAGGCTCTGCGGTGGGGCGGGCGTCTGGAGCCTCAGGCTCGGCCTCCTCTGTAACCTGTTTGCGCTCCCAGCGCCGGATTACAGACTCGATGATTAGGGCGATCTCGCGTTCGAGTTGGGTGTCATCGCGCGCGGCGGTCGCAGATCTTTGAAGCTCTCTGAGGCTGGTTTCTCCATCGAGATCGGTGATCGCAACCTTTAAATTACCGTCTCGGTCTTCCTGGATCTCGACGACGAACCCCTGAGTTTGGGACGTGGTAACGACCTGAATCAATCGGGAATTACACTCGGCGATTAAGACTTCTTTATCTAATTTATTGTTGCTAATCTGGATAGTTAGGGAGATTTCCTGAGGCGATACTTGAGTGATAAGCGCCGCGCTAAACAGGCTTGCAACAATCGATAGAATCACGCGGCCCCTCCCTTCCTAGATCCTTGGACTAACGAGAGACGTCGGTCTTTGACAAATTTTCCTGAAAAAAAAATGACAGAGACCTCCGGTGGGTTGGTCTGACCCATGCACGTACATGTGGCAGCCCAGCTCACGCATCCGGGATAACCGGCGGAAGGAATGATAGATGAAAGTAAGTGGAATGAAATGGCTCTGGCTATCGTCAGCCATGGTTGCAAGCGCAGCCTGTAGCACCGCGACGGATACGCAAGTAGACGCCGCAAATGCAACGGCCCCCGATCGCGTTCAGTCGATGCTCGGCGGTGAAGGGGATGATTTCTGGAATAACCTTTGTGAGACCGATGAGGCGACAGGCAACACAACCTGCACGCTCAACGACGGCAACGGCACCGAATGCGCATTGACCTACAATGTCGACGGTGAGGTAACCGAGCAGGGCTGTGAAGGGCCTTGGGGTAGCTACAATTGCTCGGCGGATGAAGAGACGCTGACGTGCGACCTCGCGATGGGTGGCATGCCTGCTTGCACCGAGACGTTTGATGTCGAAAACCTCGAGCTCATCGAGTCGACGTGTGACTTCGAGGAGCTTTTCCCAGAGCGTCCTGAAGATGGCGATGACCATCATGGCCCAGACCATGACCGTCCAGACCACGGCGATTGGGACGAAGACGAAGAGGAAGGTCGACCAGATCATGGCGACTGGGATGATGAAGATATCGACTATGAATGCTTTGAAGAGTGCGAAGAGCTCAAGATGGCAGTCATGGAAGAGTGCCGCGAAACCGAGCGTCCGCGTGAGTGCTTCGAGGAGAACAGTGAAGAAGTTGATGCTTGTTTCGAGGGTTGTTTCGAAGCCGAGCGCCCAGACCATGAAGACGAGTGGGAAGACGAAGATCACTGGGGTCCAGGTCATGGCGACGACGACTGGGGTGACGAAGATGACTGGGGCGATGAGGACGAGTGTGACGAGCCCGGATTTGGACCTGGACATCAAGACGCTTGCTTCCAGGGCTGCGAAGAGCTCATCGAAGCAACTGAAGAAGAGTGCCGCAACGCTGAGAACCCACGTGAGTGTTTCGACATCGCTGGTGTAGACATCGAAGCCTGCTTCGAAGCTTGCTACGAAGAAGAGCGTCCTGAGCACGGTGATGACTGGGGTCATCCTGAGTATCCAGAAGATGAGGAAGGCTGCGACTGCTCGGAAGAAGACGAGTGGACTCACCCAGAGCCAGGTGATGAAGACGACTTTCCGATGCCAGAGGATGGCGAAGGAGAGTGGGATTTCCCCGAGCCAGATATGGCGTGTGTTGAGGGCTGCGAAGAGCTCGCACGTGAGCTCGAAGAAGCTTGCTACCTCGAGGAACGTCCACGTCGCTGCCTCCGTGAAGCGCGTCGTGAAATCAACGCTTGTTTCGAGGGCTGTGTTGAGATGGACCACTCAGAAGACGAGTGGACACACCCAGAGCCAGGTGACGAGGGCGAGTTTCCACTACCAGAAGACCCAGAGGGTGAAGACGGTGAGTGGGAAGAGTTCCCAGACGTTGATGAGGGTGAGCACCCAGGTGCACCGATTGAAGACTGTGTTGAGCTGGACGACGATAAAGTCAGCTGCACCTTCAGTGACCGCTTCATGACATGTGAGAACGTTTTCAATCCAGAGACCGGCCACGTCTATGTTGATGCCTGCATCAGCCACGATGGTGAGTTTGGTCATAACTGCACTTACTCTGACGACACCGACAATATGACCTGCGAGCATATCGCCGAGGGCGAAGTCGTGTGCACCGAGGAGTTCGGCGCTGAAGGATTGGTAAGCTCGGACTGCGAACGCGAAGATTTCCCTGGCGAGTTCTAATCTAGCATTCACAGTTCATTGTTTCGGGTAAGTGGGTAGCCCGAAACACATCGAGGCGGCCTCAGGGTCGCCTCGTCTTATTTTGCAAACCGTTGAAATTCCCAGAGCGCTTCTCGCTTGCAGACGGGGCTCTTTACCTCGCAAAAAGATAAACGGAAATGGTCATGCAAACGGGTCCCAATGGAACAATCGGGTTGGGATTTACCTCGATAGGCGACGCTGATTGGACCTGATGCGCTCGGGACGATTTCAAGATCCTTGAGCTCGATGCGAATGCCTAAGCCAGTTGCTTTGAGATAGGCTTCTTTGAGCGTCCAGGCGCGAAAGAAACCGTCTTGAATGCTTAACGCTTCCGCAATCCAAACCTTCTCCGCTTGAGTAAAGCAGCGCTCTTGTAGTTTCTCGAATTTCACGTCGCGTTGAATATCTTCTAGGTCGACACCCAGAGGAGATACGTCACTCAAGCCGCAGAGTAGGGCACCCTTGGTATGGCTGAGATTGATATGAATCGCAGGCGTCGCTTGAGGATGTGTCGCCTGGGGTTTTCCGTCTCCGTCGAGCTCGATCCGCCACGTGCTGCCGCGATAACCGGTTGCGGCTTCAAGAAGCTGCCTGAGATAATATCTGCCAAGCAGCCGTTCCGCTCGAATTCGTGGATGAAGCGTCTCAGGTAGCCGGCTTGGATGGATATCCTCGGCGCTCAGTCCCGGCCTAAGAGCGCGCTCTTGCTCCTGTGAGAGCCTTTCCGGGATGGCTACAAACCAGAGCAGTGGCCCTTTTGCAGATGAATTCGTCTTGCTCACCCTTAGAGGGGTACCACCTGGTGGACTTCTCGCCAAGTTACGCTCATCGTGATGTCAGAGAGGGCTTGAGGTTGCCCATCATCTCTGATTCAACGCAGGTCAGCGGCGAGGCTGCCGCTCGGTATTTCATGGGAGACTCGACATGGTGGAAGTTAAAATCGACGACAACGGCATCGCAGTAATCACCTTTGATGATGGCAAGGCAAATGCTCTGAGCCCAGATATGCTGACAAAGCTCGATGACGCGATTACGCAAGTCGAAACCGAGGCCAAGGCCATCGTTTTGGTAGGTCGTCCCGAGCGTTTCTCGGCCGGCTTTGACCTGAAGCTCATGATGGCAGGACCAGAGTCTGCGAACGCTCTGCTGACCCAAGGGGTGAAATTCTTCGGTCGCCTCTTTACGCACCCAAAGCCCATAGTCATGGCTTGCACGGGGCATGCAATTGCGGGCGGCGTTCTCCTTCTGCTCTGTGCGGACCATCGCGTCGGCGTTGCTGGCGATTACAAGCTTGGCCTCAATGAAACCGCGATTGGGATGCCGCTGCCGGTCTTTGCTCTTGAGCTCGCCAAAGCCCGTCTAGATAATCGCCGTTTAGAAGAGGCAACCCTTATGGCGAAGATTTACAACCCTGAAGAAGCGACAGCGGTTGGCTATCTCGACGAAGCAACGTCTGCGGATGCGCTGGTCGAAAGAGCAGTTAATCGTGCACTTGCACTGGCCGAGCTGGCCCCTCATGCCTATGCGATTACCAAGGCAAAGCTGCGTCAGCCTTGCCTCGACTTCATTCTGGATACGCTGAGCGAAGACCTGGCTTCAACCGCGAAACATCTCGGCAAGAAATAGGGTTTCGATGTGCAGCTGCTGATTGAAATGCATGCCCTCGAGAAAAGTGTCAGACCCCTCCTTTAGGATGAACCTAAGGAGGTGAGACATGGTCTTTCGCTTAGCACATTCAGAGTATTCTAACCGTCACATATTCGAGGCATCGGTTCAGCGACGCTCATGGCTGCGCAGGTTGGTCCTCGTGACTACGCTGATGATGTTGGCCTTTTCTTCTAGCTGGGTTGTATTGCTGGCTCTCGGCGGGGCAGTGCCAGCGTGGCTTGGCTGCGTATCTTTGGTGGGCTCCATTTTCGCGATGGTTCGAAGTCTGCAGCTTTACAAGATTCTTCCGACGAAGACTGCGCCACGGCATCGGCTTCGTCCGGTTTCTCGACATGCGACGCCTGCCTCATCAGGCCCGTGGATCGGACGTAATATTTTACCGGTGGCTTTTATTCTAAAGCACTAGACCAGTCATCCAGCTCGGATACCAAAGCATCCTCGTCTTTGTTTGAACGCCCAGACCACCAGGGCGGTAACGATGAGCATCATCAAGAGGTGAGCGATGAGGGCCGAGCCCATTGCGAGACTGGCGAGCCATTCAAGTTCCGTCATCGAATTTTCTACCCCTTAAAGAGTCGCGATTCGGCCTGCTCTAGGGGCGCTTTGGACAGCGTCTAGTATCTGTCGATGGCTACGAGCTGTGTGTCGAAGTTGACGATTCGGATAGAATCGACAGTCACGAGTCCGGCGGCGCTACGGAAAGTTGTTGAAATAATAAGAGAAAATAGTTGGCATACTACCTGCAACTACATCGGTGTTGAGTCTCCCTTTGGAGCTTGCCTGTGTCCGTCCTCCCCCAAAACTCTGGGCCCGGTAAGCTCCCCCTTTATGGGACACCCTTTTTCTGAACCCAGTGGAGTTGAGTGTCGTCGCTTTGGCTTG
>JAYYQC010000209.1:0-3452 GCA_036128675.1 Myxococcota bacterium
GCAGCGAGCAACGTTGTACGAGGGATTCGAGAAAGGCTAGCCATTCTCAATACGACATCCTTCTTTAAGCTCTCGGGCAATTTCTTTACCAGCTCTGCGCCGCGGATTGGATTCAGGTTCGCAAGAACTGCTGCGACTACCTGAGGGTGTTCGTCCTTGAGAATTGAACTCAGAATATCGAGGTCAGCTGTCTCGAGTGGCGGCTGGTCTGCAGCCTGAGCATCCTTAATACCAAGAACTTCATTGGCCCGGTCTTCACCAAGCGCTTTCGATGCAATGCGTCCGAGATAATCGAAACCACCATTGAGCGCCAGTGGGTCGAGGGCGAGATTTTGATTGAACTCGTGATGAATCGCGGTCAATTCCGCCGGTGTTGTTTTGGGAATCGACTTCACCGCGGCACTTAACTGAGCGATCTCTGCATCGTTGAGGTGAGAGAGAATCTCTACCGCGAGTTCCTCATCGACACTCAAGAGCCAAAGTGCTGCCTTGGTCGGCCCCTTCAGGTCGGATTGCTTTGGTGCTGCAGGCTCAAGCTCTGCAGCTTTGCCCTTACCCTTACCTTTGGCCTTTGCCGGCTTCTTTTCTGCTTTTTCTTCAGCCATGATTTAGCCCTCAGACAACCAACCTTTAATGACCGCAGCCGCTTTTTCCGGATCCGGTCGTGTCTCTCGTAATGCACTCGCAGCGTCCTGCGCCTCTGGAGTTGCGCCTGCTGCAGTGGGTGGAAGTTCAATCGATTGACGGCCTAAAAGAGCCGCTTCAAGCTCGCGTACTGAGCGAGGCTGTTCCAGAACAGGAATCGCTGCACCTTCACTCTGTCTACGGATGGCGATCATCACGCCAAGTAGAAGGAAGAAGAAGAGCAAGCCCAGAACTGGCTTCCACAGGAGGTTCAACCAATCTACCCAGGTCATTTCGCTGGGCGGTGCCTCGGTAATTGCATCGGGCATCGTATGGGTCATCTCAACGACCCTCACTTCGTCCGAGCGATCGGCGTTGAACCCAACCGCATTCTTCACAAGCTCTTCAAGGCGCGTAAGTTCTTCAGGCGTACGGTTAACAACCACCTCCGCACCATTCGCGTCGAGCTCGCGCTTACCGTCAACCAAAACCGCCACTGAGAGTCGTTTGACCCGAGGCACTTTTGCGACCTCTCGTCGGATTGTCTTACTTACTTCGTAGTTTCGGGTCACTGTATTGCGGGTCTCGCCGTTCGCGCCAAGCTGATCAGCAAGGCCAGCAGCGTTAGCACCCGGAGGTGGAATCTGTCCCGCCTCAGCCGCATCCCCCGCGCGCTGCTCATCCATCGTCTGCTCACTGCGGACCGCGATACCCTCGGGGTCGAAATTCTCATTCGTAAACTCGCTTACGGTAAAATCGAGTTCAGCACTGACCTGGACAGTGGCGCGTCCCATCCCAACAACACGTTCGACCATCCGTGTGACACGCTCTTCTAAGCTCTGCTCGAATTTACGCTGCTGCTCAAGTCCGGAGCCAATACCGCCGTACTCATCACCCCCGCGTGCTAAAATGCGACCAGTCGCATCAACCACTGTGACCTCTTCAGGCATGAGGCCATCGACACTCGAAGCGACTAAATGAACGACCGACGAAACGGTATTTTCAGAGAGACGTCTCCCCTGTTCCATTTCAAGCGTAATGGAAGCCGTAGCCTTCTCTTCGGTCTCTTTAAAGATAGAGCGTTTTGGCAAGACGATATGCACACGGGCATCTCTAATTTGGTCCATCGTCGAGAGCGTTCTTCTCAGCTCACCTTCGAGAGCGCGGCGAAAGTGTACTTCCTCCGCAAAACGGGTCATTCCAAAACCCGGGTCGTCGAAGACCTCAAAACCGACGCCAGAACCTTTCGGAAGGCCTTGGCCAGCCAGCTGCATGCGAACCTTATGAACCTGAGCACTTGGAACCATGACCACGCTACCATCGTTGGTCATTTTATAAGGCACTCGCATCGCGTCGAGCGCTTGGGTGACACTGTTAGCGTCTTGTATAGAGAGATTCGTCATCACTGGAGAGAAGTTCTGTTCATTCGGCGACGAAATAATCATACCGAAACCGATGATACTCACGAGAGCACCAACGGTGATGAACGCTTTCTTTCCAAAGCTCCAGCTCTTCCAGACTTCGGCGAGCTGTTTGAGCGAATCCTCTAAACCCATCATCTACCTACGCCCCCATGCGCATGACTTCTTGGTACGCACTCAAGACTTTGTTCCGTACCTGCATCGCGAACTTCATCGTGATCTCGGCTTTTTCCATCACCAGCATGGTCTCATGAAGCCGACCTTCCAAATTATTGGCGAAATGGTCGCTGGCGCGCGCAGCTTCAGCCTGTGGCCCTGCCACCGCCTTGCCTGCTTTTTCCAAGACATTAAGAAACGCGTCTGAATTTGGAGCCTTCACACCTGGCTGCACTGGAGATGCAACCTCGGCGATATTACCAACTGCTCGAGCGAGATCTATCCGTTCCATAATCAACGTCCTAATGTGAGAGCTTTAGAGGCCATATCGCGTACCGACTGCATCGCGGTTACACCCGCTTCGTAGGCACGTGACGCCATGACCATTCCAACCATTTCTTCAACCATATTCACGTTCGGCATATTCACATAGCCGTCCTCGGCTGCATCTGGGTGCGACGGGTCATAAACACGGCGGAAGGGGTCATCGTCCTCAACGATTTGGGTGACCTGAACCCCGGACACCTCGCGTTCGAGCGCACTTGCAAAGCCATTATCTTGGAGATTGATTGCTTCGAGGACAACGTCGCGTCGACGGTAAGCCTCACCGGATTCGGTGCGGGTTGTTTGTGAGTTGGCCAAGTTAGAGGCCGTGATATTCATCCGGACCCGCTCAGCGGTCAGTCCCGATGCCAGGGTTTCCATTGCAGAGAAAACATCCATTACGCGCCTCCATTGCTAGCTACATACTTCAAAATACCCAGTTGCTTTCTTGCAATCTCGATGCCAGCCTCATACCGAATCTTGTTACCACTGATTCGCGCCATCATCTTTTCGAGCATCACGTTGTTATCATTGATGTTTGATGGCAACGCCTCGGTCTCAACTGCGAAATCGAGCTGGCCGCCTTGGCCGACGAGATGTTGACGGTTGGTCCGCTCAAGGCCATCCATCTCGCTCTCGAGCGACTCCTCAAAACGCAGGTCACGCATCCGATAGCCGGGTGTCTCAATATTTGAGAGGTTCCCCGCCAGGAGATTGTGCCGCTGAAGATGGTACTCAAGCGCCCGCTCTACCCCATCAACCTTTCCGAACATATCCAGTTTCATCACCTACCTCCTCACACCACTATCATCTCAGAGCAGCATCAAGCCCTCGCTCGATGTCGTTCAGTCTCTTCTCAAACGTTGCAACTTCCTTACCAATTGGAAGATCCCGCATCTTCATTCGCTTGACCTTCGGCATCGGTGG
>JAYYQC010000210.1:0-4893 GCA_036128675.1 Myxococcota bacterium
GCTCGCCACTGAGATCGAATCCGAGACCTGCGTCTCGAGCAGACTCTTTGGCACCGGATTAAAGTCCGACTCAAAGAGATGACCTGCGACCGCAAAGGATAGGTCAGGCCTAGGCTGCCATCGGTCAAATCGCTTTACCTCAACCCGGTAGACACCAAGCTCGCTGAGATCAGCACGCGCGCTGTGTTCAGCTTGCCCCAACTCCAACAACCACTCCCGACGCTCGCCCGACGGAGTCACCCAAGCGACTGCATCAGACTGAGTGGGTACCTTTAACTTCACACGAGAACCCTCGCGGACAATTCCGATCTGTCCATCACTCGCTTGGCCAGCCAAATAGCGTGTCAATCGCTGCATCAAAGCTGGGAAAGCGCTCGCGACGGGGACATCACTCAGAGATAAGTCCAATGAGGTCAACCAAAGCGCCAAGTTACCTTCACCCAGACGAGACGTCACCAAAAGCGGCGCGCCATTTTCAAGCCGCAATAGAGTATCGACACTCTCTTTGGTCGCCATGTCAGGTGCGATATTAAAATAAGACCGTGTCCGCGTAGCGCGGAGACTTGCTGCGAAGCGTTCCCCGAGGCCGCTCAATGAAGGATGCGCGAATGCTACATCCTGAATTGCGAGCGCCGGTGTCCCTGAAACGCGATCTTCAGCCCTATAAAAGTCTCTTAAGGGGACCGCCAAGAGGCGCCGGGTATCGTCATTGAGTGACTCGAAGTTCACCTGACTGCCGAGACTCCACAAAAGACCACCGCCCTCGTCCACAAAGCCTTCAAGAGCTTCTTGCCAATTCGCCGGAAGCCCTACAACATTCGCTAAAACCACCACACGATAAGGTGTCAAATCGGGCGGTGTTGTCGCGATATCGTCAAGCGTTCGCGTGACTGCGTTGAATGGTGCGACCCCGGCAGGGAGGACTTCTAAGGCGCGCAAAAAGAGAGCAGCCTCACCTTCTAATTGACGGCTAGAAGGTTCACCGTCGATGACCAAAAGAGGCAGAGCTTCGTTGGTCTCAACAATGAAAGGTAATACGTCATCGCGCGCCAAACCATTAAACTCGTTTTGTTCTATATAGACCTCACCCTCATGACGTCCTGGATCTTCAAAGCGAAGGGTTAGGGATTTCGTGGTGCGGCTTCTCGCATCAACATCCACAAGAATGGATTGTTGGATATCGAGAGCTTCCAAACGAACGGATACTTCTAGATTTTCAACTGGCTTGGAGCCTGGGTTCCAAACCTCGACACGCAAGACTCGCTCACTTGGACTTCCAACGACGCGCTCGATTTCAAGATGAGAGAGCGCGATATTCGGGAGGGCTTCCCAGCCCTTTCGGTCCGCAACATCAAACCATTCAATCGTGACTGAAGTCGTCGATTCCAAAGCTTCGAGATTTAAGGCATCCGCACCGCGCGCGAAGTCCGACAATACAACGACCCTCAGGGGTGTCTCGGTTCCTTCAAATTGACGACACGCAAGCGCAATACCTGCCGAGAGAGCACCGCCGGCTCTTTCCAATTCACCCTGACCTAAGGCTCGAAGAAGCTGATTTCGATCTGTGCTTGGTACCGCCAAGCCAGCTTTTGCATCACGTCCCGCCCAAATCAGAGTACTTAGTTGGCCTGGGTAGAGTCGCTCGATCCTATCCTCTACTGCCCCACGGGCACGTTCAAAGAGCGAGTCCTCGCCGGGAAGCATATGCGCCATCGAGCCACTCACATCGACTACAAAAGCAACATTTTCGGCACCCGCTTCAGTCACGATCTGGGTCGACTCGACCGGCCGGGCTAAAGCAAAGACCAAGGCCGCGATGGCCAGTGTTCGAAGCAGCAAGAGCAACCACTGTCGAAGCCGCTCCCAACGCGCCAACCGTTTTGTGACAGCTTGGAGAAGATCAAATGCTGGAAATTGGACCACCATCGCCCGACGCTTGCCGACCAGATGAATGATCGTCGGCACAGCTACGCCAAGAAGCCCAAGAAGAAGCCAAGGGTTCAAGAAACTCATCGAGCACCCGCTTCCAAAGACGAGCCCTTGCCAGACTCCTTACAAGGCGCTAGAGGGCCGCTCATTCCATGCCCGAGGAGAATGTTCATGATTCGTTCAATTACCGTATCGACCATCGCTGCGACGTTAGGTATCGCACTCGCCCACTTCGCTCAATCCAGTCTGGTCACAGATATCCGAGAAGGTCAGGAAGACTGGGTACACCCAAATCTCGTTCGGGTTCAGCTCAACGGCGATTGGCACGAGTTTCCGTTGGTCGAGCTCATGGATCCCAAGTGCCGCCAGGCTTCACCCGCGACACCTGGGTGCGAGTAAAACTCAGTCACCAGTGAGCATATCCAAGTAGTTTGAATCAGACGAAAGCACGAGCCAGGTATCCTTGTTAAACGAGGCACGATAGCTCTCTAAGCTGCGCACAAGTTCGTAGAGTTTCGGGTCTCGATTGAATGCTGACGCATAAACCTTCGTGGCTTCGGCATCCGCATCGCCCTTAATTTTCTGAACTTTTCGGTACGCTTCTGATTCGATAGACAGCAGCTCACGCTCGCGATCACCACGAATGCGTGCCGCTTCACCTTCCCCTTCAGAACGGTATGCAGCGGCAATACTCTTACGGTCTTGGATCATTCGGTCGAAAACCTTGGCTTGGACCGATGTAGTGTAATTTACCCGTTGGAACTGAATATCGACCAGTTCAATGCCGTAATCAGGCATGACCTTTTGGGCCTTCTCCAGAATTTTACGGGTAAGCTTCTGGCGTCCTTCAGCCACGTTTTGATTCACCGCTGCGGTACCTCGGTTTGCAATGGGTGCGGTGCCGTCATCCTCTACTTCTCCTTCGACAAATTGCCGATTCGAAGAGCGCACAACTTCGATAAGGTTGTTTGCAGCAATGACACTACGGGTTTCACTGTCGATAATACCATCTAGCTTTTTCTGGGCTTCGCGTTCGTTACGAACGCTCTGATAGAATTTCAGAGGGTCGACGATTCTCCATCGAGCAAATGTATCGACAAAGATATAAGTTTTTTCGCTGGTGGGCATCTTTGCAGCTTCACCGTCCCATTCCAGCCAACGCTTATCAAAGCGAAGGACCTTTTGAACAAACGGAACTTTCCAGTGAAGGCCTGGCTCGGTTATCGCATCCCCAATGGGCTCACCAAACTGGGTAATAATCGCCTGCTCTACCTCAGTTACAACAAATGCTGAGGCATTCATGACAATTGCGATAGCTGCAATGACACCAATTAGAAGTGGCTGTCTCATAATTATTTCACTCCCTGTCCGTTAAGATTAAGCAACGGCAAGAGGCCAGACGCCTTGCTGTCGACAAAGACCTTATTTTCGGTCTTGCTCATAATTTCGTCCATCGCCTCAAGGTAGAGACGTTCCCGAGTGACTCTCGGCGCAGCTGCGTACTCTTTCTGCAATGCGATGAAGCGCTCGGCATCACCTTTCGCACGGTTGGTCCGCTCAATCGCGTAACCTTCAGCTGAGCGCAGCATCTCTTCGGCCTTACCACGGGCTCGAGGAATCACTTCGTTGTATTCGCGAAGCGCTTCCTTCTTCATCCGCTCAGCTTCTTGCTTCGCTTCCTCTACTTCGCTGAGAGCCGGTCGAACCTTAGGCGGTGCATTTACATCCCGAAGCTTAAGTTGCTGGATTGCGATCCCGGTGTCGTACTTATCGTTGATCTCCACCAAGAGGCGCTTGGCATCGACTTCGATCGCCTCCCGACCGCCAGTGAGAATTTCTTCAAACGAGTGGTCGCCGATCACAGTGCGCATGGTCGCCTCAGCGGCCTTGTGCAACGTCTCTCGTACATCTCGAAATGAAAAGAGATACTTAATCGGGTCGCTAATCTTGTAGAGAATGACCCATTCGACGTTTGCGACGTTGAGGTCACCCGTCGGCATCACCGCTTCTCGGATCTGCTCTTCTCCCCGACTGAAATTAGATTGAATACCCGCGTTCAGTGTACGGAAACCGAACTCAAGGGTCTGTTGAAACTCGACTGGAACCGAAATGACCCGGTCGATACCAAATGGCATCTTGAAATGCAGCCCCGGGTTTGTCGTGTCGACATGCTGTCCGAAACGCAACACAACACCCTGGTGGCCTACATCGACAGTATAAAATGCCGAATAAACGCCTACGAGTAATGCCAAGCCAGCAGCGGCACCAAAGAGAAACCCACCTTGCGGAAGATTTGGCCTCTGTGGCCCGCCACCCTTGGGTGGTACAGTCCGCTTTTGTCCAAAGGGACCATTTTGATTTGAAAAGGGGTCATATGAACTCATCGTATCCTCCTCGACCATCTAAAGGTCGGCACGGCCCATAGTAAAGGCAAGACTTGATGACAACACCAGGCTTTGGGAAGCTTGAATGAAGCGGCGTAGAGTGCGAGAGAAAACGTATGACAACAGACATTACATACGAAAACTATCAGTTTAGGATCCCTGAACTTCCGCACCACTACGGTGACAAGGTTCACTTGTCAGCAGATCCACTGTTAATCAGTCAATTGGCCGAGCTCTGTCAGCCATCAACCCGCCAACCTCGCTTTACGCATCTGGTCCGAGAACTCTACCAAGGGCTTTTGCGCGAGGTGATCGCGCGCGAAGTACCTCGCGTTACGAAGACCGTGAAAACTCGCATGGCTGAATCATGCCCTCAAGGGGTTTGGCGCGGACAAATTCTAGACCCAGATACCCGATTTGTCTGCGTTGATATCGCCAGAGCGGGGACGTTGCCGTCACAAATCGCGTTCGAACTTCTAACCGATATCTGCGAACCGGATCATATCCGGCAAGACCATCTCTACATGAACCGTGTAACGAACGAGCGCGGTGAAGTAACCGGTGTCAATGTCAGCGGCAG
>JAYYQC010000211.1:0-16305 GCA_036128675.1 Myxococcota bacterium
CACAGCCAGTGCCCTCACCGGTTCTTCAAGCGCAATGGTACTCGCCAGCTTATCGGTATCTCGCACCATAACCTGAGCGGTGAATTCTCCAGCCTCGGAGTAGGACGTCTGGTAAATCGGATTAGACGTCCACGGCGTATCCCAAGCCCCATCCCCATCAAGGTCAAATCGGAACTCAAGGTCGAGCGAGGGTGTTACGTCGTCAGAGGAAGCAGAGGCATCGAGTGTCACCTCGTGTGGCACAACGCCAACCAAAGGGGTCGCGACCAGTGCAGCAACCGGTGGCTCGCTCTTGGGCCCGCCATCATTTCGTAGCGAATCACCAGAACAACCAGTCAGCGATATGGTGGTGGTCAGAAGCGCACCGACGAGGGGCGCTTGCCAAGAGGCGATAGATTTCAAAGTTCATCCCCGGAGTAGAGTCTGTACCAGGCGGTGGGCTCCGCTGGACTAAGACGCACTGCTCGGAGACTGGCAGTCAGGATTCAATTGGTCAAGAGACTTCTTCTGAGGGCCACTCAACTTCCATAAGCTTATAAGATGTACTGGACATGCCTAAGGCGCGGTAGACGTTCTGTGCGGAGACATTGTCATCTTCGACGTAGAGCCGGAGGCCAACCACATCCGCTTCCGCACGGGCGCACTCCTCGATGTGATTGTAAAGTCTCCTAAATACACCCACCTGGCGATGCCGCGGGTGCACATACACGCTCTGGAGCCACCAAAAGATACCACCACGCCAATCGGTCAATTCGAAGGTTACCATCGCTTGTGCGACGACTTGGCCATCACGCTCAACAACGAAATATCGGCAGAGATCTGCACGTTCGAGCCCCTTCTGAACGCCGGCTTGAAGTGCGGCTCGGGGCAAGGTTTTGCCTTCGGTTTCCTCGGCAAGCGCGAGATTATAGGAAACAATCACTGAATGGTCTTCAACACTCGCTTGTCGAATGACCCATCTTTGCTCGTCTAGATTCAAATTTGCTGCTGGTTGATTCATATGTAGGTTGTTATCATAGGTTCTCGCACCATCAAGCCTAGAAGGCTCGCAGGAGACAACCGTGACAGAAGTTTTGCCTTTCTCGTCTGCCGCTGAGCGCAACGCTGAGCCTATCGCTCAAAAACTCACCGAATTATTGGCGGAAGAGCCTGCCCAAATCCTCGAAATTGGCTCTGGTACAGGACAGCACGTCGCCTTTTTTGCGGAGAGATTTCCAGAGTGGACTTTCCAGCCAAGTGATCGGAACAGCGAATATTTTGACGCAGTACATCAAAGGATCTCGGGTTTGGAGAACGTCTTGAGCCCATTGGTTCTCGATTTGCTGAAGCCACCCGGGATGAAACCCAAAAGTTTTGACTATATCATCGCGACCAATGTGTTTCAGGTAGCTCCCATCGAAGTGGTCGAAGCGCTCTACAAGCTAGGAGAAAATAGTCTTAAACCGGGCGGTAAGGTTGTGACCTATTCACCTCTCACCCATCAGGGGCGCTACACCTCAGAAGGCGATGCTGCGTTTGATGAAAGGCTTCGCGAACGCGATCCGCGGCTTGGGATCCGGAGCTTCGAAGAGCTACGCGCCTGCGCCGAGCGGTTTGGATTCACTCGACTTGAAGAGCATCCGATGCCCGCCAACAATTGGTTGACGGTCGCATCGTAAGAATTGAGCCGTTTCTGACTCAGTATGAATTCAGGACACAGGCGTCTGACATCATGCTCCACTCAAGAACCACAGGCGTAGCCTCTACGCCACTTGTATCGATATCGTCATACCGAACCGTTGTTTCTAGAGTGTCGCGATTAAGAGACACCGTCCAAAAACCGCCATTCGGGTCACCGAATACATCGAACGTAAAGATGACAGGAGCCGTCGCAAAACCAAGCTGCTGGAGCGAGTAGTATGCCGACGCACCAGTTTGACCAAATGCGTCTCGAATGCTTGCCGATGCAAACACATCGCCGTAAGCCATCTGCGCAACCGAGTAGTCAAAACTGAAGCTCTGACCTTCAAGCATTCCGATACACGCGATGCTTGCGACAATTCGGTTTGGTTCTTCAAGAACTACTGCGCTGGTATCGCCACAGGTTAGGACTTTGACACCATCGACGTCTTCCAGAGTGCAGGCATCACCTGATGTATTTGGCTCACAAATCAGCTCAGTATTAACGATTTCGGCCGCATCGAGTACGCCGTCACCATTGGTATCAACACCCGAGTCAATTTGAATCGCCCCGCCTGAACATCCGTCAACAGCTTCTACGCGACTGACATCAACCAAAGAGGCTGGCGCGCTCGCACCATCTAGTCCGTTGCAAACGAAGACGCTGTCGGTCACTTCTTCATCGTCCAGAACATTGTTTCCATTGGAATCAATACCCGTATCAATACGAGCACCGCCGTTGGCGCACTCACCGCCCGCAACGACCGAGACGACTCGAATCAAGCTTTGCGCGGGTGCGACCGAACCGTTATCGCCTGAGCCCGAATCTGCCGAAGTTCCATGACAGACAGTCTCAGTCTCTTCGATCTCGTCAGCGTCCAGAGTGCCGTTTTGATTTACATCAAGACCATGTGAAATTGCGACGCCACCATTTGCGCAAATATCACCAGCTTCCACGGTCGAAATTGAGACACGGTCAACCAAGGCATCGCTACCATCCACACCGTCCGTGCCATCGTTACCATCGGTGCCGTTGCAGATAATCGTGGTTCCATCGATTTCATCGGTTTCAAGTTCGCCATCGCCATTCTCATCCACGCCATAGCCCAGTACAACGCCGCCGTTTGGGCATTCTGTGACTGACGCATCACCGATAACTCTGGCTACCGAGCTCTGTTGGCCTTGTTCTAGCGCGTAGACAGTTTCCTCAGCACACGCTGAAGTGAGGATAAGTGAAATAAGCAAAACTGGGGAGAGCATTGATTTCATAGGGGGTCCCTTTATTCATGGCTGTAGTCTTCGCTACATACCGAATCAGACGAAATACGGTTAAATCGAACGAAGCGATTCGTCGGGATACGACTCTCCGGTTTTATTCGCTTAGTAAGAAAACCAACTGGGCGAGCGCCCCTGACCATAGAAGACGAAGGTCGTCAATCCGATTCGCTCAAGAAGGCTCTGGAGAGCCCGATAAGTCCTGAGAGGCCAAGAGGACAATGCCAATGATAAAAAAGACGGTTACCAATCCAACCGCCCCCTGAAGGGAATTCAAATAATCGGCCAATGGCCCCATCAACATGCCCAAGAGAGTAGATAAACGACTGGCAAACCCCCAAAACCCAAACATTTCTGCGGATTGTTCCTTCGGGGTTAAGAGACCAACCACAGTACGACTACAGGCCTGAACCGAACCAAGACCGAGACCGATCAATGCCGAATCGATGAAAAAGAGCTCTTTTGGCGTGATTCCGAGCGCGGCTGAAAGCACATCGATCTGGAAAATCACCAGCGTTCCAACTGCCCAAAGAATCAGTGTGTAAATCAGGGTTTCTTTGGAGCCCCGCTTTGACTCCAAAACACCAAAGAGCATTGCCCCAACCGCTGCTAGCACCTGAATGATGGCAAAAAACGTAATCAAGTCAGCCGTTGTCATCTTGAGTTCGGTTCGAGCGAAAATCCCAGAAAATGTTACAGCCGCCCCAACACCGGCGCTATAGAAGAGAAAAGCGATAAAAAACCGGAAGAGACGCTCATGCTTCCGGACCATGCGGATGGTCTGAAACATCCTCGCTACGCCGGCGGACGCCAATTTAGAGAGTGACGCAGCTTCGAAGCCAGGTTGAGGCTTCGAGCGCTCTTTTACCCAGATAAATGTGGGAAGCGCTGCAACCGCGAAGAAGAGGCCAGTCGCAACCATCGCGTCCTGATGGCTCGCAACTATCTCTGCCGGAGTGCCCTCTTCACCGCCCGCAACTGCCTTCACGATCAAGAGACTGACCAGCCCACCGAAATAACCGATGCCCCAACCTAAGCCGGATATGAGCCCCATCGTCTTTGGTGTCGCAATGTCCGTGAGGAAGCTCGCGCAAAAGGTCTCACTCAACATGAAAGCGACGTAGCTGACCACGATCAACAAAGCACCGAGCCAGAGAGTAGACCCGTCGACAAAGTACAACCCCATCGTGGACACCGCACAAATGAGCGTCGCGCCAATGAGATACCCCTTCTTTTTGCCCGCCAAGTCACAGATAGCACCCGCGAGCGGAGAGAGAAGCATCGCGATAATCGTTCCGACCACGATGATCGAACTCCACAACGAATTCGGTGCTGCGTGATCTTCAGGAATGACATATTTCACGAAAAACGAGGAGTAAATCGCCGTAATGACAACTGTCACGTAGCTTGAATTGGCAAAGTCAAAGAACGCCCAACCAAATATTTCTCGTTTTTTCACAGGGTTAGCTGAATTTTCCAATGATTCTCTCCAAGTTTTCCGCCCACCGAAGACTCGCTCTATTTCGACACTCCATCGATTACCACAAAGCTAGAGCTGAACAAAAGATCGTATATTTATCGAGGAGTTGCTTGAATCATTAACCAAGTTATGTGATCTGGTGTAGGTGGGTTCATACCATTTACCGACCTTGGAGCTAACTATGAGAATGAGCAGATCATCTCAGCGAGGACTATCCCTAATGGAGATTCTCACCGCGATGTTGGGAATGTCGGTTCTCATCTCAATAGTCATGACCAACTTCAACATGTACGTGAAGCGCAGCAAGGCAAAAGAGCTCGATTCTGTTGCTTACAACGCGCGACTTCACATCTCTGATTATTACCGCATGAATGGTTATCTCCCGAGCGACAACCCGACCGACGTTGATCTCCTACCAACTGACCGCATTCAGTTCACCGAAAGTGTCACCTGGGAAGGCGAGACTCTTACCATCGTCGCAAACGCTGCCGCTATCGGACTCGAAGAGGGGCGAGACCTTACGCTCCGATACGAGCCATCCATGGAGCGAGGCATGGTCTCATGGACGTGTATCGCGACCGGCGAGACACAATTCGCTCCCAAGGGTTGTAATTAACCCTTCGCTCTCGTCGACCTCCCTGCCTTCTTGAAATTTCGCACCAGGTTTGTCATACTAACCGGCCCAAATCATTTTGATACGAGCATACTTTGTTTGCTCGTCCGGAAGGTGCCGAGTGACAATCAAGTTCAACTTAAATGGTAAAGGCGTCTCGATCTCAAAAGGTCGATCCGACGAAACACTCCTCAACTGGCTTCGACAGGATATCGATGGCCATTGCGGTACGAAAGAAGGCTGTGCTGAAGGCGATTGCGGGGCTTGCAGCGTTGTCATTAGCGACACGAGCCTAAACGATGAACCGATGTGGCGTGTCGTCAACAGCTGTATCCTCTTCTTGCCAGCTCTACACGGACGTGAGGTCATCACTGTTGAAGGCCTCTCTAAGCCGAAATGCCAGCTTCACCCAGCTCAAACCGCGATGGTTGAATTGAACGGCTCCCAGTGCGGCTACTGCACGCCAGGATTCATGATGACGCTGGCGGAGGCAGCACATCGAGAGGATCTCGATGAGCCCTGGAAATTTCACGACCAACTCAGCGGCAACCTCTGTCGCTGCACCGGCTATCGTCCAATTCGAGAGAGTCTTAGGGTAATCGCAGGCTCACAACCGTCTGACCTTATGTCAGAACGACTCCAAGAGGTCGAAACGACCCTTCCACCTCTTGAGCACCAGTCCGACTCGACAACGTTTTGGAGACCGAAGGTTCTCACTGAGCTTCTTCATCTCAAAAGTATACACCCCGAAGCCTTATTGCTGAGTGGGGGTACCGACTTAGGGCTTCTCAAGACCAAACGCCATCAGCAACTCCCTCAACTTATTGCCACCGAGGGCATCCCCGAGTTGCGTACATTCAAAGCCAACTCTGAGGGGCTCCATCTAGGGGCCGCGGTGACCTTGGCCGATTTCGAGAAGGCACTTGATGAAAACTGGAACCCGCTTCTGCGGATGCTTCGATTTTTTGGTTCCCGACAGATTAAGCACCGCGCAACTATTGGCGGCAATCTCTGTAACGCATCTCCAATTGGTGATTTAGCCCCGGTCCTAATGTCCTATGACGCCACAGTCATCCTCGCGAGTGAGGAACGCGGAGAGCGAGAAATTCCATTGAGCGAGTTCTTTCTCGACTATCGCAAGACCGCTCTGAAAGCCGATGAGGTCCTCATTCGAATATTCATTCCGCAGGTATCGCCCGAGGCCAAGATGAGTAGTTATAAACTCTCACGCCGTCGCGAAATGGATATCAGTGCGGTATCAGCTGGTCTAAGAGTAGAACTTACTGATGACCAACGGATTGGCGTCCTCAGGCTCTGCTTTGGCGGCATCGGTGCTGTCCCTACCCGCTTAAGTTCTTTAGAGGGTGAGTGGCTCGGCAGAGAGTGGAATGAGACGACCGTTGAGGAAATTGCTCTCAAGGTCAACCAGAGCATTAATCCAATCTCTGACCATCGCGCTTCCGAAGGCTACCGACGAAGACTGGTGGTCAATTATATTAGGGGTTTCTACTTTGAGACTCTGAACGTCAATCAACCACTCTTGCCACAACACCCCGGCTCTTCATTCGACGAGGCACAACTATGAGTTCAACAGCTACGCCTCTCGGTAAACCAAGCCCGCACGATTCAGCCGTTCTTCACGTCACAGGGCGCGCCCAATATGTCGATGACCGCCCACACCAACGTGGTCAACTCATCGCATTCATCGTTGGCAGTCCAGTGGCTCATGGCGAGCTAATTGAACTCTCAGTCGATGCTGCGCTCGAAACCGCTGGGGTACACGCTGTCCTCACCCATCAGGATATACCGGGCATCAATGATGCATCTCCCCTCGCACACGACGAAGAGCTTCTCGTCAGCAAAAGTGCCATTTTTAAGGAACAACCGGTTGCACTGATAGCCGGTGAATCCCTTGAGGCGTGTAGAGAGGCCGCAGCGAAGATCAAGATGGATTTTAGAGAATTACCACACATTCTCACCATTGAAGATGCTATCGCTCAAGAAAGCTTTTTGGGACCTGCATCGACCCTAGTCGGTGGAGACCTTAAGGCTGGATTTGAGAAATCTGCGCATATTGTAGAGGGTACATCCATTAACGGCGCACAGGACCACTTCTACCTTGAAACCCAAGCCGCCGATGTGTTTTTCGACGATGACGGCCTTTGTAGAGTTTACTCGTCTACGCAGCACCCCAGTGAAGTACAAGCTAAGGTTGCGGAGACCCTCGCAGTCCCTAAAGGAAAGGTCGTCGTCACCTGTCCCAGAATGGGTGGCGGATTCGGCGGTAAAGAAACTCAGGCTGGACCACTCGCTCAGCTCGCAGCATTGGCATCCTGGCAGACTGGCCGTCCTATTCGCTTACGCTATACGCGTGATGAGGACATGAAACGAACCGGTAATCGGCATGATTGGTTCTCGCGCTACAAAGCAGGGTTCAGCGCGGAGGGTCGTCTCTTGGCCCTAGAAGTAGACACAGTCTCAAATGGTGGCTGCAGCTTAGACTTATCCCGTTCTATCCTCCAGCGTTGCTTGTTTCATTTAGACAACTGTTACGACATCCCAAACTATCATTTACGAGGGCGTATCGCGCGAACCCACTTACCATCCAATACCGCATTCAGGGGATTTGGTGGACCTCAAGGGATGCTGGTGATTGAAAATATCATGAACCATGCGGCTGAGGTGATGGGGCTAGACCCTTGGAGTCTTCGAGCTCGTAATCTCTATGGAAACGAGACATTTCGAAACACTACGCCCTTTGGACAGGCGATTGCGCCGTCCGAGAATCGTATTCCACAGTTGGTAGAGGCAGTTGTCGACTCTGGTGCCTATGCCGAGAGGCGCCTCAAAGTAGACACGTTTAATAGGGCATCGCGCTTTATCAAGCGTGGGATTGGTGTGATGCCCGTAAAGTTTGGAATTTCTTTTACCGCTTCGTTCCTGAATCAAGCCGGCGCCCTGATTCTGATTTATTCCGATGGTTCAGTACAGCTAAACCACGGCGGAACAGAAATGGGACAAGGTCTCCACACAAAGATGCGCGCTATCTGTGCTCATGAATTTGGAATCAACATCGACCAAATTCATCTGATGGCCACGAGCACCGACAAAGTTCCGAATACATCGGCTACCGCCGCATCAAGCGGCTCCGACTTAAACGGCCAAGCCGTCCGGGCGGCAGCGGTCAAGCTGAAGAAACGACTCACAGACGTCGCAGCTGAGCTATGGTCTACTGCAGACAATTCGACGATAGTCTTCGCTGATGATCAAGTCACCGACGGGATGAACATAATCTCATTTAAGGAACTTTGCCAAAAGGCCTACTTCAATCAAGTCCAGCTTTCTGCAACAGGCTTTTATAAGACGCCTGACCTAAAATTTGATGCGACAACGCTCAAAGGTAAACCCTTCCATTATTTCGCATTTGGCATGGCGATGGTGGAAGTTGAGATAAACGGCTTTACCGGTGAGCACTTCTTGCGTCAGGTGGACATCACCCACGACTGCGGTAACTCACTGCTACCCAATATCGACATAGGTCAAATTGAAGGAGCTTTCGCTCAGGGTTACGGCTGGCTCACCATGGAAGAATTTCTCCATGGACCAAAAGGCGACGTCATGACCTACGGGCCATCGACCTACAAGATCCCAACTGGAGGCGACCTCCCTGAACATTTCAAAGTGGAACTCTTGGATAAGGCACCTCAAGACAACGTCATCCACGGAAGTAAAGCGGTAGGCGAGCCCCCTTTTATGCTGGCGATCGGCGTAGTCACCGCTTTACGCCATGCCATTCAAGCTTTTGGAGCAGATGAGAATCAAGCAGTCACTTTAAAACTTCCAGCAACCAGTGAGCATGTTCTTGATGCCATCGAGGCACAAAGGGGCAAGGCCTAATGTCGCTCTTACAACGCCTCGGGTTGCCCGAGTTACCCTCTAGTGTCGAAGAAACCCCTTTTGTTGTGGTGACCGTTATCGGTACACGGGGGTCAACCCCACGCAAGATCAATTCAAAAATGGTTGTCGATTCCCAGGGGAAACCATGGGGAACGATTGGCGGCGGCTCGATTGAAAAGCTCGCGTTGGAAGAGGCCATTGGCGTTTTGCAATCCAGGGAGTCATGCACCAAGGAGATCCAGCTCACCAATGAGCTTGCAATGTGCTGCGGAGGGGCGATGCAGCTCTACTGGGAATATGTACCAGCACCACTTCACCTTCACATTTTCGGCGCTGGCCATGTAGGAAGAGCTCTAGCCAGGTTGGCTTCGGGAACTGGATTTGAGATCACCCTCTATGACGATCTTCAAGAAAATCGGGACAAAGCGTACCTAGAAGGACTTGATGTCATCGCCGATATGTCTCCCACCGAAATAAGTAATATCGCGCCAACATCTTCAAACTACATCTTCATCGCGACACGCGAACACGCTCTTGACCAGCGTCTTCTTGAAGAGGCTCTCAAGACGCAGCGACATTGGGTGGGCGTTATTGGAAGCGAACGTAAAGCCAAGCAACAGCTTAAGCGGTTAGAGGCCAAGGGTTACTCTGAGGAACAGCTTCGAAGCCTTTCGTGTCCGGTTGGGATAGAGCTTCCCGCCGAAACGCCTCAAGAGATCGCGGTATCGATTTGCGCCGAACTGATCCAAGTGAAAGCAAAATAAAAAAGGCCGCCCATCAGGCGGCCTTTTGGATATCTATGGTCTGAAGCTTACTGACAGACGCGCTCAACGCGCTCGCAGGTGCGCTTGCTGCCGGTACGTGCCCAGTCCCACCAGCCTAGCTTGCATGACGAGCGTTCTACTTGCTCATAGCCATCGCCACAACCCTGCCAGAAGTACTGGCATTCGGTTCGGTAGGTATCAACAACTTCAGTGCACTCGGTTTCCCAGCCACATGAAGCTTGCTCGGTTGGTTGGAAGTTCAGGTACCAAGAGTCGAGGTTGTAATCATTCTGTTCTGCGAAGGCCAGAAGATTGTTGTAACGCTGGAAGTCTTCGTCAGTGTCGAGAACCGGCTTACGGCTGAGAATCCAAAGGAAGAGACGGCATGGCTCTCCAACGAGGGCCATCTCGTAGTTGCCCTTCTCATCGGTCTCTACCTTCATGACGTAGTAATTCGCAGAGTCAGCGTCGCCTTCTGGAAATCCGACGCCGAGAACGCCTTGGCGACCGGTGAACTTAGCAGAACCGAAGATGATGTCTTCAGAACCATCGCCCTGGGTGCACGCATTCTTAACCTGAACACCGTCCGCTTGGAGCGTGTAGGTCGCCTTGGTGCAGCTACAGCCACGCTCGAATGTGTTGCGAACAATTGCGGAGGTCGCAAGTTCGTACCACTCACCCACGTACTTGTTCACGTCTAAATCGCTCTGGATGTCGATCGGGTTGAAATAACCGCAGGTGTCTGAGAACGACAGCTCCTCTTCCATCGTCATATTGACGTCGGTGTCGAGCATCGCCGGTGGCTCACTCTGAGGGGCCTCGCCGCACGCGGTTAAAAACAACAGTCCTACTACTAATCTCATTACATTAAGCATCTTCGTCTCCATGGGGTCCCCCGAAGGGATCTGGGTTCTTGTAAGGGTTCCTGGGGAATTCCCTTACATGCCGAGGGTGGGCATCCCCACATGTAGGTTCAAGGCCCACAACAAATAATTTTGATCATTTTTGTCGAAATTTCCCGCGACTTTTCAGTCGATTGGCGGGCATCCATGGTCAGAGACTGAACTGGTATGCACGGCTAAAACCAATCGAGTGTTGGGAGGATCTCAATCTTCGATTAATTTTGGACCATAACGTTTACACTGTAAAATATACGACGTACATTTATCGTATGCCGCGACAAGCCCTCACCCACGAAGATATCGAGACCTTTCGGCAGCGGGCTGTCGAGACCGCTACTCGGCTCTATGCTGAAGAAGGCTACGAGGCTGTCACAATGCGTAGCCTAGCCCATGCCCTGGGCTGCAGCCCCATGAAGACCTATCGCTACTTCGAAAACCGAGACGAGCTCTTCGCGCTTGTTCGTATTGATGCATTCCGCCGTTTCGCCGACGAGCAAGAGGCTGCCTTTCATCGTGGTAAGGGGCCACGAGACACCCTACTCAAACTCAAAGAAGCCTACATCGCTTTCGCAACGCGGGAGCCACACGCCTACGCCATCATGTTTCAGCTCACCCCGGTCCCCCAAGATTATCCAGGACTCAACGAGGAAAGCTTCCGAGGGTTCTCGTTTTTATTGCGTGCGGCTCGGGCGGCGGTAAAGGAAGGACTCTTTGAGGGTGACCCCCTGACCATTGCCCATCTGCTCTGGTCGAATACCCATGGACTCGTTTCATTACATTTATCAGGTCGTCTCATCGTCGGACGAAATCTAGAAACTCTCGCGAGCATCGTGCTTGATGCCCCAACCCTCAAGGAGACTCAATCATGAATATAGGAACATCCTACAAGCGCCATGGCATTGAAGGTGATTATGACGCCATCGTCATCGGCTCCGGAATCGGCGGTCTTGTATCGGCCGCACTCTTGGCCAATCACGCAGATCAGAAAGTTCTCGTGCTCGAACGTCATTATACCGCAGGAGGCTACACACATACCTTCAAGCGAAAAGGCTTCGAATGGGATGTCGGCGTTCATTATATCGGTGACGTCATGCATCCGAAGAATGAGCTTCGAAAGGTTTTTGATGATGTGAGCGACGGTAAGCTTCAATGGGCCGACATGGGGGAAGTCTACGATACAATTGTTATCGGAGGCGACCGCTATGACCTCGTTAAAGGACGCGAAAATCTCCGCAAACAGCTCAAGAGCTACTTTCCAGGTGAAGAAGACGCCATCGACGCCTACATCCAATTAGTCCGTGAGACCGTTTTCGCAGGGCGATTTTACTTCATGGAAAAGGCGCTTCCCCCACTCCTCGGCAAATTGGCTGGACCACTCCTAAGACGCAAAGTGATGAAAGTGGCAGAGAAGACTACCGGGGAGGTTCTCGCTGGTTTGACCTCCAATACGCGCCTCCAAGCCGTCCTAGCTGGTCAGTACGGCGATTATGGACTTCCGCCAAAAGATGCGAGCTTTTTCATTCACGCTATGGTCGCAAAACACTACTTTGAAGGTGGTGCCTACCCAGTTGGGGGGTCAGAGCAAATGGCCGCTACCATCCTTCCAGTCATCGAGCGAAAGGGCGGTAAAGTTCTAACCAATGCTCCAGTTGCGGAGATCATTATGAAGGGTAACCGGGCAGTTGGTGTTCGACTTGAAGATGGTAAAGAGGCATTTGCCAAAACCATTATTTCTGACGCTGGTATCCGGAATACCTACGGTAAGCTTTTACCGGAGGCGACACGCAAGAAGCATGGCTTTGCCAAGAAGCTCGATAATGTACCTCCTTCGGTCGCTCACATTTCACTCTACATTGGCCTTAATACGACCTCGGAGAAGCTTGGACTCTCGAAGAACAATCGCTGGGTATATCCAGGCGAAGACCATAATGCTTCCGTTGATAACTACCTCGCCGACCCTGACAACAATCCACTACCGGTCGCTTATCTCTCGTTTCCATCAGCGAAAGACCCGAGCTTCCAGACCCGATTCCCCGGTAAGGGAACGGTTGAGGTCGTCGGACTCGCCCCGTACGAATGGTTTGCTCAATGGGAAGGCACGCGCTGGAAGAAGCGTGGTGACGACTATGAGGCCTTTAAGGCAAAACTCACCAAGCGACTCTTGGAGCCATTGCTAGACGAGTATCCACAAATCGAGGCGCATATCGAACATATGGAGCTCTCGACTCCATTGAGTACAAAGACCTTTTGCAACTTCGACAAGGGGGAGATCTACGGCCTCGAGCATACGCCAAAACGCTTCAAGCAGGACTGGCTACGCCCACAGACCCCGATTAAAGGCCTCTATCTCACGGGCGCAGATATCTGTTCATGCGGCGTCGGTGGTGCCGTATTCGGCGGCGTGCTCCAGGTATCAGCGCAATTGAAGCGCAACCTCCTGGGACCGATCGCCAAGCGAGCGAAAGAACATTACCGTCCATTTGACCCAAGCGTTTTCGAGGCACCCGATGTTCAAGATGCCAAACCCGCCTCGGTAGCAGTCTAAATGATCACATAACCGTCTCTTTCATCAGGTCAGGGCTGGTCAGACTTTTGTCTGACTGGCATCTCCTACCTATGAACAAAAGCGGCTTGATACTACTCGCGTTGGTTTTTCTCATTGTTGGTTGTCAGAACAAAGACATGCCTCAATCTGACCCCACCTACGAGGAAACCATCGTCTTTCAGAGCGGAGCGGAGTATTTCACCTTCCGGATTCCTTCGATCATTGAAGCACCAAATGGCGACTTAATCGCGTTTGCAGAGGGACGTGAGTCTTTACGAGACGAAGGCGATATCGACCTCGTCATGAAGCGAAGTAGCGACCTGGGACAAACCTGGGGGACGCTCCAGGTCATCATCGACAATGGTCCGGACACCGCTGGTAATCCCGCCCCGGTATTTGACCGATCGACAGGACGACTGTGGCTACCGTACTGTACCAACCCCGCCGAAGATCCCTACGACCGCGACGTTTGGATAACTTACTCTGATGACCTTGGAGACACCTGGGCAGAACCGAAAAAGCTTACCGACGATGTCAAACCAACCGATTGGATTTGGTACGCTACTGGCCCAGGCCGGAGCATTCAACTTAATTCTGGTCGCTTGATTGTACCCGCTAATCATTCCCTCGAAGGTAATGTTCGCCGCTCCCACGTATTTTTCAGTGATGACCAAGGCGAGACCTGGCAGGTTGGAGGTGTCGTCGAACCGGCAACCGATGAGTCTCAAATTGCAGAGCTCAGCGATGGTACGGTTATGATGAATACGCGCATCCCCGATGAGACTCACCTACGTGGGATTGCACTATCGAGCGACGGAGGCGAGAGCTGGGGACCACTTCAATACGACGAAACTCTCATTGACCCAATGTGCCAAGGAAGCATCATCAATACGGAACAAGGGCTGGTCTTCAGCAATCCAGCTACTCAAGAGCCCTTCCCGCGGGATCACATGACCGTAAGACTTAGTCTCGATGAGGGTGCAACCTGGCCGATTGGAAGGGAAATCGACGCAGGACCTTCCGCATATTCTGCTCTGGCCGAATTACCCGATGGCCGGTTTGGACTTCTCTGGGAGAGTGGTGAGCTCTACCCTTACGAGACAATACGATTTGCCGCATTTAATCGAGCTTGGCTCGAAGCCGGTGATAGTGAGCGGGACTAAATCTCAAAAGTTAGTCGTGGATTAAAGTCAGGATTCTCTTCAACACCGAGATAACCAAATGGGTTGGCAACCAGAGTATGGTTTTCAAAATCGCTGCGTACGCTGTCATGCCCATGGCCGTGACACCAGAGCCGTGCGCGTCGTACCAAGGTCTCCGGTAGAGCATGAACGAAAAACCGGCCAAAGCCGTCAACCACTCCCTTCCACTTAGGTGCTACACCGCGAAGTGACGGGATGTGGTGCGTCACCACAATATCCCCCGGTTGCACTGCCTGATGCAGATACGATGCATCTCTCTGAGCTTCATCGTAGACCCAAGACCTAAAGCCACCAGCTATTTTATGAAAATCATTCAGCCTGTTTTCAAGTTGCGAATGTTCCTCATCCTCACGTTGCGTGAACCAAAGAGAGGCTCCGACAAACCGTTTTCCAACAATTTCTACGCTTGACCGACGAAGTACATGCAGATTGGCGATTCTCTGCCCTAATGACTCGAATACCTCATGACACGCACCCAATGAAGATCCGTAGTACTCGTGATTTCCCGGAACAAAGACAACTTGGGGGTACCGATCCGTGAACACCTCGAGAACATCACTTAGAAGCCCATCCTTTACCTCTGCAATATCGCCAGCCAGGATCAGAACATCAACGTCGGAGGGGTCCAGTGCATCTATCCAAGCAACACCACGGTCTTGATGAAATTCAATATGAAGGTCACTTAGGAGCTGAACTTTCATCTATGCACACCTCAAAAGTTTTCTTCGGGTCCCAAAATGGTGAGGGCCTCAGTGTTAACCGAGAGCGGGTCAAACGCTGGTACCGATTCGCCAATCCAAAGATAATCATAGGCACCATCAATATTGGAGATACTTGCAAGTCCTGCCCAATTGACCGAGCTAAGTCCGGGGTCGGTAACCCCAAGAACGGTGCTGCCGTCTATAAACATTTCGAGAGACGACCCTGACACAGCGAGCCCAACCCTAATGCCATTGCGCGTCGCAATATCGTCAGCCACCGTTCCGACATGCGTACCGGACTTATGATCTGCTGGCGTTGTGGAATAACGTAAAATACCGTCGATTCCGGTGGTGTATTGATTTCCATCGTAATCATCGGTCACGACTGCAGCGTAGTAAGCACCGTCATCCGACCGCACAACCGGACCAAGTCCATCTCGCTCGGTAAGTGACCAATACCCAGCAACTTCAATATAAAGCGTCGAGGGCAGCTCCAGTTCTTCTGGATTGACCATCATAAAGTAATCAGGAAAGCTCACAGCCGTAAATTGGCCCTGCGCTTCGACCCAAGAAAACTCCGGATTAAAGGCCCAAGCTGGGTCATAAACAACACTGTACTGTGATGATGAATCTGCTCGAAAGTCATCGAAGTAGGCTGAAAGCGACTTCGAGTCGGCTTGCGGATTTCCGTAGGCGAGCTTGAAATTCAACGTTTCACCGACACCCAAAATAGGAATTGTTACCCAGACCTCATGACCAAGATCGGTACGTTGTCCAACCCAATAAGAGAGAAGACCAGCATCATTTGTAAAAAATCGTATATCTTCTCCCCGGCTTTGCATCTTGCCCGCACCGCTCAAACCCGCGATATCGATCAACACTTTCACTTGTTCGTTAACCCAAGGCGCTGCGGTGGTATTCGTAAGAGAGACGTTTCGAATGAACGACCAACCTGATGCCACGTTACCAAAATCACACAATATCTCCGCCGCAGAGCCCTCATCTGAACCAACCCAAAGAGTCTCGCTCCCTGCAGGTAAGTGGTCTCTCAAGACTTCGAGACAGCTAGGCGCAAAACATTCAGGCTGAGTACCGAGAAGGCCATCGTCAATGGTGTTGTTACAGTCATCGTCGACCCCATTACAGGTCTCCGGCGCATCAGGATTGATCATCGTGCGCGTATCGTCACAGTCGAGTGAGTTGGAGACATACCCAATTGGAGTGTAGCAATCCTCGCTTGCACTCTCAGGATTCCCATATCCATCGA
>JAYYQC010000212.1:0-2510 GCA_036128675.1 Myxococcota bacterium
TAAAGACGACCCAGAGAATACATCGCACTTCTCGACATCGGTGACTGTTTACGATTCACTCGGTGTTGGTCATAACGTCAACGTCTTCTTCAACCAGACTGCGACCGGTAGCTGGGAGTGGAATGCACTCGCAAATGGTGCGGAGCTCGCGGACCCTGCGAACAACGCAAATACCCGTGAAGCGGAAGGCAACGTTATCTTGGCAAACGGTACCATTACCTTTGACTCGACCACGGGTCTCTTGGATACCGAGAGTCAAACAACCCAGACCTTCCACTTCTACAACGCTGACCCGAACATGGCGATCAACATCGACTTTGGTGACAGTATCACCACCGATGGTGGAACCGGTCTCGGTGGGGTAACCCAGTTTGATGCATCGTCCAGTGTTTCTGATATTCGTCAGAATGGTTATGCCTCGGGTGCACTCGCCGGTGTCAACGTCGACCTCGACGGTAAGATTGTTGGTACCTTTACCAATGGTGAGCGTCGGGTTCTTGCAGCCGTTGCGCTTGCACGCTTTGTAAACAACGACGGCTTGATTCGTCGAGATGGTGGTCACTACGCAGCATCACCTGATTCGGGTCAGGCGCTGGTTGGTCGAGCTGGTACCGGTGGTCGTGGTTCGATTGTCGGTAATAACCTCGAGCAGTCGACGGTTGAGCTCGCCGAGCAGTTTGTAAGTGTCATTTCGTACCAGCGTGGTTTCCAGGCGAACTCACGTTCGATTTCGACTGCGGATGACCTGCTACAAGAGGCCGTAAACCTCAAGCGATAAGCAAGTCTAGGTTGAAAAGTGGCCTGATAGGTTTCGCTTCGGCGAAATGCATTGGGCCATTTTGCGTTTTAAGGAGAAAACGATTGATTTGCTCGCTCTTCAGCTCGGTGTCCAGGACCGAGCGCTCGAGATACACTTTCTTTGTAATTCCTCGTCTTAAACTGACAATTTCTGATTTATCGGTGCTTCTTTCATCGATTTGGTCAATCTTGAAACTTGCTAGAGCTAGGACGCAAGTACTAAACTCGACTCAGACCATGGCATAGAATTCGGAGGCATGCGGGTTTGGATTTAGCCACCATTATTGGGATGGTCATGGGCTATCTCTTTATTTTGGGCGCGATTCTCTACGGAGGCTCGCTGCTCATCTTTATTGATGTACCCAGTATCCTTGTTGTTGTCGGCGGGACGACCTCTGCGCTGCTCTATGCCCACCCCATGCCCGCAATGAAAGCGTTCATCTCCTTCGTCAAGAACGCGTTTCAGGACCGCCTTGTTTCACCTGAAGATGTCACCGCGCAAATTCAGGCTCTGGCTCAAAAAGTTCGTAAAGAAGACCTCCTCTCCTTGGAGAACGAAGTAATCAACGACCCCTTTATGGCACGTGCGGTTCGACTCGCGGTCGATGGTGTACCAGTCGATACGATTCGGCAGACCCTGGGCGACGAGCTCTCACAGATGAAGAAGCGTCACGAGATGGCGCAGGACATGCTTTCGTTCGGTGGAGCGATTGCACCCGCGATGGGCATGATTGGTACGTTGATTGGTCTCGTGCAGATGCTGCAAAATCTCGATGATCCGTCCACGATTGGTCCATCAATGGCGGTCGCACTTCTTACAACGTTCTACGGCGCAGTCATGGCGAATATGTTCTTTATCCCTGTCGCGGAGAAGATGAAGATTCGAAGCTCTGAAGAATCAAAGACGATGCAGCTGATTATTGAGGGTATCGACTCGATTGTCCGAGGCGAAAACGTCATGATTACGAAAGAAAAGCTGGAAGCATTCCTCTCGCCACTCGAGCGAGCGGGGGGCAAGAAAGACGGCGAGTAGGTGAGCGCCTATGTCGGATGATGAAGAGTGCAAATGCCCGCCGGCGGGTGCGCCGGCCTGGATGGCGACCTTTTCGGACCTCTGTACGCTCCTTCTGACCTTCTTCGTCCTACTCCTTTCTTTTGCCAACATGGATGTCATCAAGTTCCAGGATATGGCTGGCTCGATGAAGGATGCCTTTGGCTACCGTCAGGAAAACTTTGGTAATTTCCACCCCGAGCTCTTGGCCCGCAAGAGCAAAGTTCTCTCGGCACTTGACGAAGTAAAGACGGGCGGGCCGCTGAAGACTCAGCGCAAAATGGAGCGCAAGGTTCGGGACCTCATCAAAAGGCAGAAGGCCGACGATAAGGTCGAGTCTGAATCGACCGAGAACGGCTTTATCATTCGGGTTAAAGACAGTGTCATGTTTACCGGCGGTAAGTCGAGGCTGACGCCGAAGGGCTTCCCGATTCTCGATGAGCTGGCGAAGCTCTTTGAAGAATTCCCGTGCGATATGATTATCCAGGGGCATACCGATGACCGCCCGGTGAGGGGACGACGGTTTGATTCCAATTGGGAGCTCTCAGCCAGTCGAGCCATCGCAGTGATGCGCTATATGGTCGAAAACGGGGGGCTCGATCCGAAGAAGCTCGGAACCGCGGGCTATGCCGATCAGAGACCTCTGGTTCCGAACGATACG
>JAYYQC010000213.1:0-5041 GCA_036128675.1 Myxococcota bacterium
GTCGCATAACTCTTCAGTGGTTCGGTAATCAATCGAGACAAAGACCCAACCACGGGCGACGTAGTACTGAGCCATCTCCACTATATCCGGCCGGGTCCGCTTACCACCGGTAAACCCACCACCATGAATCCACATAAAGACCGGGCGGTTGGTCGACGTATTGTCCGGGTAATAGACGTCTAAATAAAGTGGAATGGCGAAAGGCACCTCGCTGAACTCGTCATGGGCTAGACCCTGGGCATAGGCGATATCCAAGTCCTGAAGCACTGTATAGGTGACGTCAGATGTAACGCTTGGCGCAGAAGTGTTCAGTGGCTCTGTCTCATCGGACTGACAGGCCACAGCCCAGCACATCATAAGACATAGAGACGTGACGTGTTTCATTTTACGTCCCCAAGGTCTGCCTGGGGCTCCCCATGTCCTTGGCGTTGCTCGAGGTGCCTCTCACGCATAAACAAGAAGAGCGGCGCGGCAAAGGCGAAGGCCACAAAGGTCGAGAGTACAAAGTAGACCCAGACGTGTCGCATCTTGATGCGGAAGGACTCCACAATCATCCAGAGCGAAAACGCACTGGCGCCAATCAAGAGGTCCACGGTAATCGATGATGCTGGGTTGGTGGTGAAGCATTCCTTGATGAACGCCATCAGCTCAAAGCCTCCGGCTTCCTGCATAAATAGAAAATTGTAGTACCACGGAATGACCAAGCCTAGGACCGCCAGACCGAGATAGAGTCCTTTCAACATCGATACGCCTCTCTAGAGCCGATGAAGGCTCTCCCATGCAAATCCTTGGGTAAGCTAGCATTCGATAGCCAAACACACTACGAATAATGCATGCGAATTTCTTACCACACTTTGGTTAAGCACTCGGTATGCCTGGGGCTCACGCTTGGGCTTGTGGCCTGTAGCCACAGCGCCGCGATTCAGAACCACGAGGAGATGCCCGACTACTTAACGCGTGCGGCTGAGGAGATCGGTGCACCGGGGCTAAGTGTCCTCGCTATTCGCGACGGTGAGACGGTCCTGCAAGCAACCCGCGGGCACCGGAAAGCCAACGTAGACTCACCGTTAGAGCTTAGCGACCGTTTTCATCTTGGGAGCAATACCAAAGCGATGACGGCCCTGCTTGTCGCTAGACTGGTCGATGTTGGCGTTGTGCGCTGGGATGAGACACTCAAAGAGCTCCTACCATCGGTTGAGATGCACCCCAATTATACCTCGGTGACGGTGCAGGACCTCCTGAGGCACGAAGGCGGGCTGCCAGGTTACCTTGCGCGCTCGAAGCGCACTCTCTGGAATGCACTATGGGATGCATATGCCGATGATGTTGTCGCCACCCGCGCGATGCTGACCCGTGCATTGCTCATGGAAGAGCCAAGTGCGGGCCGGGGTACCTATCTCTATAGCAACAGTGGCTATGTCATCTTAGCTTCCGCACTTGAGTCGCGCACCGGAAAGCGCTGGGAGTCGCTTATCGAGGAGCAGATCTTTCAGCCACTTGGGATGACTGGCTGCGGGTTTGGCTCGCCGGCGCAGAGTGCGGCTGGTTTACCGAGAGAACCCTGGGGGCACCGTAAGCGCGTGGATGGCTCGCTCAAGCCAATGAAGCCAGGGCCGATTGCGGATAATCCGCCCGCCATTGCACCCGCCGGCGGGGTTCACTGCGATATGGTGAGCTGGCAACGCTTCACTGAGGTCTTCCTTGGGCCCATTGAGACCATTTCCATTGTGAAGCCCGAAACGATGCGTGCATTGCTAACCCCCAGCGAAGGTGGACGTTATAGCGGAGGCTGGCGGCGGGTGTACCGTGAGTGGGGGGATGGTTTGGTGCTCTACCATGCCGGTACCAACAAGCGGTTTTATTCGGTCGCTTGGTTAGCGCCTGAAAAGGGCTCGATGGTCCTCGCTGCGGTGAACCTCTATTACGATGGAATTGAGGGTAAGGTCGACGCGCTGGTTGGAAGCCTGATTCGCCGCTTTATCCAGGACCACTACGCGTTGTTAAATTAGAGTTTAGGGGGCCACTCTGGGCCCCCCGTAGTATTACTCCTCTAAGAGTTCTGTATTCCAATACGATGCATTGGCCGGATCGATGAAAGGCAGCCAGGAGTCGTGCTGTGCCTTAAAGCGAGACCGTCGACCGAGCTCGTGCCAGCTTGGTCGCTTCGGCTGACTCAAAAGGCGCATACCCGCCTGTTCGGGCGTCCGGCCACCTTTCTTCGAGTTGCACTTCACGCAGCTACACACAACATTCTCCCATGTGGTTTTCCCACCGTGCGAGCGGGGGATGACATGGTCGAGGTTAAACTCTGCGTGGGAGCCCGTTTTACCACAGTACTGGCAAGTCGAGTTATCGCGCGCATAAATGTTACGGCGCGAAAATCTCACCCTTCCTACCGGGATCCGATTATAGGCTTGCAATACAAAGATGCGCGGGATCTTGAGCGCCCCCGCTGAGGTGCCAATACAGTCACCGTGTGTCTCTTCGCTCAGTGCTTGCCAGCTCTCAAAATCGAACATCTGATATTCGTCATCAAGTGCGTGAGCAAGCCCGGTGTAGAGCATGCATAGTCCTCGTTTTAGGTCGATCACATTGACGGGCTGAAAGCTCTTGTTCAGCACCAGTACTTCTGACCGTATCACTTTAAACTCCTCTTTCCGTAATGTGGGCTTCCATAACCCTTAGTACGTGCACCTCCTGAAATGGAGGCGGACGACGGATAAGAACCAGAGCAAGACCTATGCCGACACCGCCCATCTTCTACATTAACACATATTTGGGCGCTTGCCGCTTGAAGTGGAGCTTTTTGAGGCGCTGCATCGATATTGACTCTGCGCGGTATCTAGAAATTTTTATTGAATTTGAGCCAGTTAGCTAGATTCCATGCGAGAATCGACCTCTTCAAAAAATTGACCCAAAGCCATGCGTTTTTGAGCGAATACTAAGCGTCGAGCTCAGCTTCGCGAAGCGATACACCGAGTGCATCTTCGATTAAGAGATCGATCGCTTGACGATGCGCGGACGCTTCCTCGCCCCGCAAAATGGACTTCACTGCCTGAATAATGGACGCTTCGACCCGCGCTGAAACGCGTGGAATCGGGAGTGCTTCGAGGTGCCGTTTCAGAACCTTTAAGGAGTCGAATTTCTTCTGCTGATAAAACGAAGCATAGCGCGCATTGAGTACGCCGAGGAGGTAATACGGGTTCAAGCTGGCTTCCGGCACAATAATATTGGCGCTGTTTAAGGTGAGCGCACCACTTGTATCGAGAGCGACCACGAGCTCGCGTGCAATAAAGCGATACACAAGCTTTGGGCTTGAGCGATAAAGAGACTCTCTCGCCGATTGCTGAAAGCGCTCGCGGTCAAACGTTGTGTAATACGTTGCCTCACTCAGTAAATAACGCTGCACTTCTTTACCGGTGTAAATTGCTTCGTCGTGGTCATCTGGTCTCAATCGAAGCTGCGCTCTGTTGTTACCAGTGACGATACCGAGTCCAAAGGTCGCTCGCCCCTTCAGCGTAAAGGTATCAGCTTGCTCGATCTGCGTAATGAGCTCGCGTGTATCGCCAACCAGATCAATCTGGATTTCGCGCGTCGGACTGGAGCGCAGTGTCTCGGTGCATAATGTATAAATCCGTTGCGCTTGCTCGTTTCGGCGAATGGTAATCTGGTCGCTGCCTTTGGCCGTTGAACTTAGATCGAGCTCGAGGACATCCGTCATCATCCCAGAGAAAACGCGACCATGGGTGGTAATGCGCTTCAAACCAATCTCAAGCATGAGATTCCGAAGGTCTGCATGAAGGGCTGTTGTCAGAACCGACGAAGGAAGAAGGTAAGAGAGAGTTCCTCCTTTGCGCAGCAGTCGCAAGCCGGCACACACAAAGAGTGAGAAGCTTTCTTTCGAGCGTATCTCAGGAAAGCGCCGGGAAAGTGCGCGAAGCTCTCCATTGCTCAAGCGTGCTCCCCAGGGTGGGTTCGTCATGACCAGGTCAAATCCATCAGCCTGAAGCTCACGGCTGAGCCCATCGGTCAGACTATTTGTCACCTCCACTTTCAATGGCTTCATCGGGACTTCGCCATGGTCCAACATGAGATTCAGCTTGGTGGCCAACACTGCCAGCGGATCGATATCTGTGCCCACCAGACAGTCCTGCCAGCACTCGACTCCAAGCGCTCGGAGTCGTCGTGCGGCCGCAACCAAATAGGCACCACTACCAACACATGGGTCAAAAATACGCATTGCGCCATGGATTAGGCGGTCTGCCGTGGAATCGGCGATACGTCTGGGCGTGTAGTATGCGCCCAGAGTTGCTTTTTCGCCGTCGTTGGTGAGCGCCTGATAGATCAGTCCGACCAGATCCTCGCTCGTCTCTAGGTTCGTCACCGTCTGTTGGAATTCCCACATTGCGACGTCGAGATCTGAGGCCTGAAATTCTACGGTAAGAAAGTGGGCGAGTGCATCTTTGCAAGTGACCCTGGCTTGATAGAGAGCTGCAGCCACCAGAATCTTATCAGGTGCAACTTCCGCACGTTCGAGCTTGTGCACCAGGCGTTCGATGGCCCGCAGCCGCCTGGTCTCGACACGCTCTCGCGGCACCCGGCGGGCACCGCTCTGGGTCTTGTTTGCTCGGCTCTGGAGTCTTCCGGTACTGGATGCGGCAAGCTCAAGCTGGAGGCGCACTACCTCATCGCGCCAAACGCGCATCGGTCTCCGCGCATCGGCCGCTTCGAGGATGCCACTTCGAGTCCAGTTCCTCACGGTGGCGGTGGAGATGCCTAGGAGCTCGGCCGCACGTCGCAACGAGACCATCGCTCTTGGCGTCGAGCCTTCGATATGTGTCGCATCAACCACCCTTCGAACCTAGTCAATGGAGGTCGAGACTACAAATCTGAAGTCGCGCGCGGGCGTTTACTTGAAGATAGGGAGCCGCACGATGAAGGTCGCACCGTGCTCGGGGCGTGAGTAAACCTGAATGTTTCCTTGGTACTTAACCCTGATCAATTGGTCTACCATGCAGAGACCACGGCCTCGATGGACGCC
>JAYYQC010000214.1:0-13972 GCA_036128675.1 Myxococcota bacterium
CTGGGGACCATTCTGCATATTGCACACGCATATGCGGGCAATCTCGTGGACAGCTTCTATCTAGAGACCGGATTTGGAAAGCTCTACGCTTTTATCAAGGACATCTTTGAGTTCTTGGTTATCATAGGCGTCAGCTACGGAATTTGGCGTCGACTGAAGCCAACGCCCTCACGGGTTGGCCGCTCCGCTGAAGGCGTCTTCGTCTTGTTCATGATTATGACGCTGATGCTTACTGATTTCCTCGCATTCGCGGGCGTTTTGATCCAGTACGAGGTCGTTGACACAACTTGGTACCCGGGTGCTGCTCTAGCAAAAGGGCTCATTCAGCCACTCGGCAACGACACTGCGCTGATGATTGCGAACGGGGCGTACTGGGTTCATTGCTTTGCGGTCTTGTTGTTCCTGAACTTCTTACCGCTTGGCAAACACTTCCATGTCATCACCGGGATCCCGAACGTCTTCTTCCGAAGCCTGACTCCCTATGGCCAGGTCGCGAAGATGGAAATTGACCTCGAGGACGAGGATCCTAGCTTCGGCATGCGGTCAACCGCGGACCTAAGTTGGAAAATGGTACTCGACACCTACTCCTGTACGGAGTGTGGTCGTTGCACAGTGTATTGCCCAACGGTTCTCACAGATAAACCTTTGGCTCACCGTGCTCTAAACCTCTCGATCAAGGATGCGGTTTACGAGGACCTCGAGACTCTGACTGGCGGTGACGCCGAGAAGAAGGCTGAGCTTCCAGATCTGGTGTCCGAAGGTCGGATCGATTCTGAAACCATCTGGGCCTGCACAACCTGCGGTTCATGTGAGCAGGAATGCCCGGTCTTCATTGAGAACGTGCCGCGTATCATCCAGATGCGCCAGCACAAGGTGATGATGGAGGGCGATATCAGTCCTGAGCTTCAACGTGCGTTCCAGGGGATGGAAAACAACTCCAACCCGTGGGGTATCGGCTTTGATAAGCGCGACGAGTGGGCTGAAGGACTCGAGGTGCCGCGCATGGCTGACTGGGTATCCAACTCAGATGCCAGCAAGGAAAACCCGCCGCTTCTCTTCTGGGTTGGCTGCGCCGGTTCCTTCGATGACCGAACCAAAAAGGTCACGCAGGCGATGGTCCAGATTCTTAAAGCCGCAGATGTTCCATTCGCTATTCTTGGCAAAGAAGAGGGCTGCACCGGCGATCCGGCTCGGCGTTCAGGGAATGAGTATCTCTTCCAGGAATTGGCAGCGACGAACGTTGAGGTTCTTAACAATTATGGCGTGAAGAAGGTTCTTACGACCTGTCCTCACTGTCTGCACACAATTAAGCGGGAATACCCTCAGTTTGAAGGTAATTTCGAAGTTGTTCACCACACCGAGCTTATCGACCAGCTCATCGCTGAAGGTAAGCTTAATCTTAAGGATGATGGCGAGAAGCACAGCTTGGCGCTGCACGACTCGTGCTACCTTGGGCGATACCACGATATCTACGAGGCACCTCGTAACGTCGTCAATGCTGTTCCGGGAATGGAACTCATCGAGCTTCCACGAAACAAGTCTCGCTCAGTTTGCTGTGGTGCAGGCGGTGGTCGTTTCTGGATGGAAGAGCATATTGGTGAACGTATCAATGTACACCGATCTCAAGAAATCGCCGAGACGAACTCGACTGTGGTCGGGTCCAACTGTCCTTTCTGTCTGACGATGATTTCTGATGGGATGAAGGCGGTCGGCAAGGAAGAGGTCGAGACCTTAGACCTCGCCGAGATTGTTGCACGGAAGCTTGAAGGTGGCAGCGCAGAGGCTGCGTCATAACGCAGTTTAACTGTCGCACTTTGCACTCTTTAAAAAAGCCTCACCCTCCGGTGGGGCTTTTTTTTGGCATTCACCTTGCTTGACCCCCTCCAACAGGAGGTCAGAATGTTAGCGCGTGCATATTCAGGAACTATCGTCGGCATAGAAGCCAAACCGATTGTTGTGGAAACCCATCGCGGCAAGGGATTACCGGGGCTTACTCTGATTGGCATGGCCAAAGGCGCGGTAAAAGAATCCGTCATTCGCGTTCGATCTGCCCTCTTAGCGCATGGCTATTCCTTAGGGACGCAACGGATGGTCGCGAACCTTCTCCCCGCCGAGTTACCAAAGGAGGCGGCCTCGTTAGATCTCGGGCTCGCGGTGAGTCTTTTGGTCTCTGCCAAATATCTTGACGATTCGGCGATTGAGGGTCGTTGGTTTTTTGGGGAACTCTCACTCGGCGGACGGCTGGAACCCGTGCGCGGCGCGGTACAAATGGCCGCGATGCTCCGGGAGCTAAAGCATCATGCCGGTGAGGTGCAAGAGCTCATCGTCCCCAAGGCGAATGCCCTAGAGGCCTCGGTTATCCCGGGTGTTCGCACATACGGGGTAGAAACCATCGAAGATCTGATCGGCCATCTCACCGGCAAATCGCTCTTAGAGCCCACTCAACCACTTACCACTCAAAGGTCAACTCTCATCGAGCGAGCCTGCTTGTCCGAGGTTCGAGGTCAGGCGTGGGCGAAGCGCGGGTTAGAGATTGCTGCAGCCGGTGGTCATAATATTCTCATGTTAGGACCCCCCGGTTCAGGGAAGACTATGTTAGCCAGGAGACTGGCAGGTCTGATGCCTCCACTAGATCCGGACGAGTGTATCGAGGTGACGCGGATTAAGTCAGCTTCATCCTCTCGTGGTCTGGAAGCACTCTCGGTTGAGCGCCCATTTCGAGCCCCACATCACTCGACAAGTGAGGTCGCGCTCTGTGGAGGGGGATCATACCCGAGACCTGGAGAAATCACATTGGCGCACCGTGGGGTGCTATTTCTTGATGAATTTCCGGAGTTCAGCCGGCGTGCACTTGAATCACTGCGTGAACCGCTTGAAGAAGGGACCATTCATATAGCCCGCGCTTCTCTGTCTGTGGAGTTCCCAGCAGAAGTGGTCTTAGTTGCCGCAATGAATCCATGCCCATGTGGTTATTTCGACTTCCGTTCCCATCCCAACGAACGTAGGGAGATTCAGCAACCCTGCGTTTGCTCGGTGGAGCAGGTACAACGGTATCGCGCGCGGATCTCAGGACCTCTCCTAGACCGAATAGATATTCACGTGGGTGTGGAGCCGGTGGCGTTTGAGCATCTTTTTGGTGCTTCCCATGAAGAGCCATCCTCTGAGGTTGCTGAGCGCGTGAAGGCAGCGCGTGAGCTTCAGATAGCTCGACAGGGGTTCGGTACAACAAATGCAACGCTCTCGACCGAGTCGCTCTTTGAGATAGTACGTAACGAACCGAGTCTGCGGGGCAGTGTGGAGGGTATCATGCGTCAGGAGAATCTATCGGCAAGGGCGATGGGGCGAGTGTTAAGAGTCGCGCGTACCATTGCGGATTTGCGGCAGACCGATTCATTGGCAGTGAGAGACTTGCATGAAGCAATGGCCTTTAGGCTCCTCGAGAGAGCGCAGCCGACCGTTGGCTTAAGTTCGTTGATTGCCCACTAAAGCTTTGAAAGCTGGCTTTGATGGGCAGATATCAAGGCATCAAGCCGTTCGTTTGCCCGCGCTTGCCCAGTGGTGAAAGCCTCATCGTCCGAGATTTTCTCGATGATCTCGTAATAGCACTTAACCTTGGGCTCGGTGCCGGAGGGACGCACAATGATACGCGATCCGTCGGCCAAGAAATAAGTGAGCACATCACTGCTTGGGAGCGAAATCGAGGTCTCGGTGTTTGCAGCGAGGTCGTATCGAAGCGAGGATTTAAGGTCGTCAATTCGCGTAATCTTTTGACCGAAGATTTCGGTGGGTTGAGCCTGCCGTAGTTTGTCACCGAGCGAGGGCCCCTCTGCATTTGGGTCGAGCTTAAGGCTAACTTGCTGGGTACCGTAATAACCGTACTTTCGATAAATCAGCTCGAGGAGCTTAAGAACGTTTGTGTTTTGTCGTTGGAGGCGTGCTGCGAAGAGAGCAAATGCCACCAGTGCTGATACGCCGTCTTTATCGCGGACGAGGTCGCCAATCGTGTAGCCTAGTGCTTCTTCATAGCCCATCAGGAAGCGTTTGCCTTTGAGCTCGCGTTCCATTGCGCCATTTGCGATCCACTTAAATCCCGTCAGTGTTTCGAAACACTCGACACCATGGGCCTCAGCGATCGTTCCAAGCAGTCGCGAGGATACGATGGTTGTTCCGACACATGCATTGGTTGGGTAGCCATTGATGAGGTCAAAGCCGAGCAGTACACCGATCTCATTTCCACTAAGCATCTGGTACGAACCGTCGTCACGTCGGACTGCGACAGCGAGTCGATCTGCATCAGGGTCATTGGCCAGGGCGAGGTGCGCTCCCTTGTTTTTCGCGAGTTCTAAGACAGCGTCCATAGCCCCGGGCTCCTCAGGGTTCGGGAAGCGCACGGTCGGGAAATGGCCATCCGGCTGTCGTTGAGAGGCAACAGTGTAGGTCCTGGTAAAGCCCGCCAATTTCAGCGCCGTCTCGACTGCGTCTGCACCCACACCGTGTAGAGGGGTATAGGCCAACGTCAGCTCATTCTGGATGGGACTGGTAGGGTGGCTGGTCAAAATGCTTACCTGACTCATGTAGGCTTGAAAGAGCTTGGGTCCGAAATAGTTCACCATACCTTTCTCAACGGCTTCCGCGATTGGGACGAAAGGAATCTCACTTTGTGCGGCCTCATCGATCGCATCGGAGATACCTTTGTCCTGAGGGGGGACGATCTGGGCTCCATTGCCCCAATACACTTTGAAACCATTGTACTCGGGAGGATTATGGCTTGCGGTAACCATGGCTGCCGCAGCGGCCCCGAAGGCCTTGAGGGCATAAGCACAAACTGGCGTTGGCAGAGGTCCTTTACTCAAGTGCACCTTGAAGCCGAACGCTGCGAGGACCGATGCGGTCTCTTCGGCGAAGACTCGAGACTGTAATCTACCATCGAATGAAACGACGACGCCCAATTCAATGCTGGCTGGATTTACCTGAAGAAGGTAGCGGGCCAACCCACACGCGCTCTCTCGTATCACGAGGCGATTCATACGATTGGGACCGGCCCCCATGACGCCACGAAGACCCGCGGTTCCGAAGCTGAGGCGACCTTTAAAGCGATCTGCAAGCTCCGCATGCTGATTGGCATCTAGAAGGTCCTGCAACTCTTTTCGCGTAGCGTCGTCTGGGTCCCTATAAATCCATGCTTCAACCTGCTCTCTAAGCATACGTCTCTCCTTCAGAGGTAGTGTCATGATCGTCAGGGGGAAATATTCTCTTCTGCACTCAAGCGCAATAACCACTGATTTTTCGAACAAATTCTCGACGAGTAGCGTCGTTCACCCTACATTCTATCAGAGGTTCTCAGATGTTACTTAAGCGGTTCTCCATCCTTGCGACACTATGGCTGGCCATGATTGGCTGCGGCGAAGATGCGTTATTTGCCGGTGAGACTATGGCGGGAGATACCGGGGGGGATGACGGCTTTTCCCGTGAGATCGTTGACGTGGAAGCAGCCGCACCTGGTGATTGGGCCGATTGTCTTTTGGTCTCTGAGGGGCGCCTCACAGAGACCACAACTTCACAGACTTTGACGCCCGGGGGCGATGCGCTTCTCGAGGTTACGCTCAGTAATCTCTGCGATGTCGACATCGTTTCGTATCCGGGACTTCGCTTTTCATCGTCGTCTCAGGCCATTCGCTTTAGTGAGTCTTCGCTCTATGTTTACGGCATTCTAAGCAATCAATCTCTGGCTATGGCTACCTCACTGGAACTGGGCACTGAGGTCGAATCTGGTGAGTCGATCGAGTTCATTGCCTCTATTACCCATCTTGGATGCGATGAGGCCGCCGGGGACGAGTCAGGGGAACAATATTGTGAAGAAATTACTGAGAGTTACAGATTTAGCTGGCGGGTGGGCGATGCTCTCGCTGCTCCTGGACTCTAGGCGGTTGAACGCGTTGCGGACCGCCTCAGATTATGCGAAGTGACGCGCCACATGTCCTTAGAAATTCAAGACATAAGCGTGCGCCTTGCCCGGCGATGGGTTCTATCCGGTCTCTCCTTCTCCATCCAAGAGTCGGGCGCGTTGGTTATGCTGACCGGCGATAACGGCGCGGGTAAATCGACACTCCTGCGCGTGATCGCGTCGGTCTTAAAGCCGCAACGCGGCCGGGTTTCGTGGAGAGGTGCAGACGCTTCATCTGATTGGTCATATCGACGGCGGGTTGGCTGGTTACCCCATGAGGGACTTCATTACGGGGAACTGAGCGCGCGTCAGAACCTTGAAATTGCACTTCGAGCAGCCGGACTCTCAAGGTCTGAGGGGCTTGAATTACTCAAGCGCGTTAAGCTCGATACCCATGCGCATCGTCCAGTCGATGGGTTCTCGGCTGGCATGCGACGTCGCCTGGGGTTGGCGAGGCTTTTGGCTTGGAGTCCAGAGTTGGCGCTTCTCGATGAACCAAGAGCCCAATTAGACAAAGAGGGTATGGCTCTCATCGATCAGGTCGTCGAAGAGCTTCGGGCTAAAGGTACGACCGTTGTGATGGCTACGCATGAACCCGAGTATTGGAAAGCCTCTGCCAGTTACCATGTTCATTTGAGCGCAGGTCGCCTAGCGACATTCGAGCAGTTCTCGTCTGAGGAGGCTTCTAACTAATGCCTTCAAGACTATCCGCCTTTCAGGAACTCTGGCTCATTTTGCGTAAAGACTTGACGATTGAGCTGCAAGGACGCGTTCGTACCAATGCGACGTTATTTTTCGCGCTCTTGGTCATTTTACTTTTCAGTTTCGCCATGGGGCCTCAATCGAAGCTTCTTTCACAAGCGGCCGGTGGTTTCCTCTGGCTGACGATTCTAATGTCTAGCACCCTTGGACTGGGCGAATCGTTTCGCATCGAGCGAGATGACCGAGCGTTGGATGGTCTTCGAATGATGGGGGTGAGGCCGGCCTCTATCTTTCTAGGTAAGGCTTTGGTGAATGCACTGCATCTGACATTTCTGGGCATCATTCTGATACCGCTTATGATTGCGGTGTACGATGTGGACTTGCGTTTGGGGGTTGGCCCACTCTTGGGTGTTTTGGCACTCGGTAGCTTTGCTATTTCCGCGCCGGGCACCCTCTATGCGACGATGGCGGTGTTATCGCGAGCGCGCGATGTCCTCTTGCCCCTCTTGCTCTTTCCAATTGTTATTCCGGTGTTGCTTGCAGCGGTGAAGGCCACCACTTTAATCATCGAGGGGGATCCAATGGAGCAGCTCGATGGTTGGTCGAAGCTACTTGTGGTTTTTTCTGCGGCGTACTGGACACTCTGCACGCTTCTTTACGGTAAGGTGATTGAAGATGTCTAAATTCTCAAATCTTTCTAAAGGCACCCTTGCTTGGCTCATCGTCGGTTTGGTTTTGATGGTCGTGGGGCACTACTGGGGTCTTGTCATCGCGCCAGCCGAACGAGAGATGGGTGATGTCTATCGGATTATCTTTGTTCATGTGCCTTCGGCTTGGATGGCGCTCTTGGCCTACACCATCACCCTTGGTGCAAGTCTTTGGTATCTCGTCAAGGGAAGCTACCGGGCCGATGTCTTGGCCGCCGCGAGCGCCGAGGTTGGGGTGTTTTTCAACATCTTATGCCTGATTACTGGGTCAATTTGGGGAAAACCAACCTGGGGCGTTTACTGGAGCTGGGACCCACGACTGACTACCGCGGCCATCATGTGTATCGCGTATGCTGGTTATTTAGCGTTACGGCGATTCATCGATGAACCAGAGCGTCGAGCAACTTGGGGCGCAGTCACAGCCATCATCGTCTATGCGGATATCCCGATCGTGTGGTTCTCAGTGAAATGGTGGAACAGTCTTCACCAGCTTCAGTCGAATACATCGACCATGTCTCCTGAGATGTACCAGCCAATGCGTATCTCAGCGTTCGCGTTTCTTTTCGTGATGATTGCTTTGATTCAACTTCGCTCGACCGCTATCCGGCGTGAGCTCGATGATGAACTCAACCCACCACTGGAACCCTCGTTGGGAGGTGCACAATGATTAAACCCGGTGACCATTTGGAATTTGTTTGGGCGTCCTACCTCGTATCGTGGGGTGCGATCGCAGTTTACCTTTGGTACGCTTTTAAGAAGGTAGTGGGCGGACGTGATGACCAAGGAGGCGAATCATGAGTCAAGCTCGGACACGTCCATGGATTGCCCTTGGAGCGATTGCAGTGGCTGGTGCCATTGTCGCGTATCTTTCGCTAGGGAGTATTGGTGATAACCTCGTCTACTTTTGGGATGTTCCCCAGCTACTAGATAAAAAGCAGGATGCAGTTGGTGCGACAATCCGTCTAGGTGGGGTTGTTCGAAAGGGCTCAATGAACTGGCAGCCCGAAACCGTTGAGCTCAAGTTCGACATTGCCAACCAACCAGAAGTGACGGACTCCAATGCAGTCACCGTCTATTCTAAGGGTGCACCACCACAAATGTTTCGCGAGGGAATCGGGGTCGTCGTCGAAGGTAAATACGATGGTCAGCAGTTTCAAGCCGACCGTGTTATCGTGAAACATTCGAATGAGTACCGACCGCCAGAGGAGGGACGGGAACCTGAAAACGTCTATAAGACCTTGCTGGAAGACTCATAAATCTAAATATCAATTTGAAAATAACCTCAATGACAAGCTCTCCCTCTACAAACGTTTTGACTTGGTCACTTCGACAAGTGCTCGTCGTTGTCCGCCTACTTTGGTTTGTGAGCGTGGGAGGTTTGGTTCAATCGATAAGGAACCGAAGTTTCGGTTGGCTGTCTAGCCTCGTTGCTTTGGGTGCTTCGCTTGTTGGCGTTGCCTTGCTTCAAGACTTTTTAGAGCACTACTATCTTGTGAATCCAGGACTTGTCGTGCCTTACGCCGTCCTTGGCTGGTTTGCCCTCTGGGTGCTGATTTCGTTCCTTCAGGGGCTTAAGTTGGCGAAGATTCCAGTTTGGGAGTCTTATGCCCTTTTGATTCTTGTCACGGTGGTTACGTATTTTGAGCTGAGTTCAAATGCAGTCTCAAACCTCTTTGTGGCCTCTGAAGATAAGCTGATGCAGTGGCAAAATGCATTGACGCCCGGTCAGCGATTGATGGGCTCATTATGGGACCGGCTCCTTATCCTATCTGCCTTGACTGGCTGGGTTGTTGCAATTTTCTCTGGTTCGATTGCGATGATGCTGAGGACGCGTAGTCATGGCTTACAGCCTGGCTCGACCTTTGAGTGGTTTGTGACTCAGCGGCATGTTAGAGGGGCACGCTCTTTTCTCTCTATGACATCCATTGTTGCAATGATGGGTGTGGCATTGGGTGTTGCGAGTCTGATCGCTATCAACGGTGTGATGACGGGCTATCAGATGGATGTTCAAGAGAAGATTCTCGAGACCAACGCCCATCTGGTTATTCAAAAATATGGTACGGATTTTACCGAGTATCCCGATGTCATCGCGAGCTTGGCAAGTCAACCAGACGTGGTTGCGATGGCTCCTTTTGCCTTTAGTGAAGCAATGATTGGGAGGGCAGGTAAGGGCCAGGGGGTTCTTGTGAAGGGGGTAGAGCCCGAATTAGGAACCAAAGTGACCTCTGTGGCCCAACATATCTGCACGGGTTTCCGTGATGATCGTTGTATCGAACGAGGTCTCGGGAGCCTCACCGAGCAGCTCTTGTCGATTGATGGAATCTCAAAGGCTGTTGTGGGGATAGAGCTTGCGCGCGCGATGGATTTGGAGATTGGCGACCTCGTTAAGGTCACTACGCCGGTGGGTATCGCTGGTGCTCGAGGTAATGCACCAAAGTCGATGCGCTTTAGAGTTGGTGGGGTGTTTTATTCTGGGATGCATGAGTTCGATGCCCGGCTTCTTTATGTGACCCTCCCGGCGGCACAACGGCTCTTTGGTCTTTCCGGTGCTGTCCATGGTGTTGAGTTGAAAGTAACGAAGCCCGATGAGGTAACAGCCCTATCTAAGCGTGCGCTTGAGGCTCTAGGAGGTTTTCCGTATCGAACCAGTGACTGGCGACAACTCAACCACGGCATCTTTTCAGCGCTGGCGGTTCAGAAGGTTGTGACGTTTTTGGTCTTGACCTTCATTGTCGTTGTAGCCGCTTTCAACATTGCCTCGGTGCTCTTTATGGGGGTTGTTGAGCGGGCCCAAGAGGTTGGAATTTTAAGAGCCATGGGGGCTAGTACGGTTCAAATTATGAAAATTTTCGTCTTTGAGGGCTGGCTGGTTGGCGGGTTGGGTACTCTGATTGGGCTTATCTTCGGGCTCAGCGCGGCGTGGTTCCTGGAACGGATGGAATTAAGTATTGCGGCGGACGTCTACATGATTGATACGATGAGAGTAGTCGTAAAGTGGGAAGAGCTTTGCATTGTTGTGGTTGCAGCAGTGATCATCTCTCATTTGGCGACAATTTTTCCCGCGTTGCGGGCGAGCCGCCAGTCGCCGGTCGAAGCCCTCCGGGATGGTTAGCGGTCATTTGGATTGGAAGAGAGTTGAGTAAACCTTGATCACACAGTTCTACATTGAGCTCCTCGAGGGACCCGGACAAGGTCGGACTTTCACATTTACGAAGGACCGGGTTCGGATCGGCCGAGCCCCTGACAACGACCTAGTCTTGGTTGACGGCTCGGTCTCGCGGTACCACTGCGAGTTGATGGTACGGGGCGCCGCGGTCGAGCTAAGCGATGCGCATAGCACCAACGGAGTGAAGCTTAATGGACGAAAGCTTCAAGATGTGGCGCTGCTCCGAGACCTGGATGTTATCGAGTTAGGCCGGCTCCAACTTCGGTTTCACCAAGGGAATCAGCCGACAGTCGACGGGACGCTCAGTGCCGTACAGGACACCAACGCGACGTCTCTCTTATCGACGACGCAAATGTTACCTGCCGAGGGAGAGAGCAGTGAGAGTGAGGCGGAGGCTATCGCACGAGAGTATCAGTCACCTACTCAACTCTATACGTCATCGGTAAGCGAAAAAGTCTTGCAGCGGCGGCAAGAGCAGCGCTCTCAGCGATCCAGCATTTTGCTTTTGGCGACGATTGTCGTCTTCGCACTGGTTGGAATTATCTCGATGGTGATGGTGTCCGGTGGCGATGAAGGCATGGCTGTTCAGTTGCCGAGTTTCCAGATGAATGCGGGCTTAGCAGATGAGCGCTTTGGTACAGGGGAAAATCTGACCGAAACAACGCCCCAAGGCTTGGCAATTAGTTTTCAGACGCGTTTGAACCGTGCGACCTTCTCGGGGAGTTGGCTTGCCGAGGATGGTGATGTCGAATTTGAGATTCGGCTTAACGGTATTCGAGTTGAGAACCTTTTGGTGAGAATGCCGGGAACCGTTCAAAGCTTCTCCTATTCACTTCCCAGGGGGGAAATCCGCGAGGGGCGCAATGTGCTTGAGTTAGTAGCACTCGGCCGTACGCCTGAGCTTCGGTGGTGGTTCGATAATTTGAAGGTCTTAGAGTCGGCACCTAAAGGAGAAACTTGCGCGGGTGAGGCCGATAGTCGGGCTCGACTGATTGCCTTACTCGAAGGTGAAGTTGAGAATAAGCCAGGCGATATGTATCGGGCTGTCGAGGACCTGCGTCGATGGGCGATGAACTGTTCAGCAACGTTATCGGCGGCTCGTTTGAATCAGACCCGTTCGTGGGTTGACCGAGGTCGTAGCTGGCTCGCCTCGGTGAAACGAAAAGCCCTCTTCGAGGCTGAAAAAGCGCTACGCATTGGTAACCGGGCTGAGGCTATCGCGCTTTTGGAGGCGGCGATGGCGGAATTTCCCGAGCTTGGCACTTCGGAGCGAGAAGATTTAAAAGCAAAAGTCAGACAGCTTTCGATTCCCTAAACTTTCAGGCATAACAGGTTCCCCCCTTTTTAATGGAAGGGTGTTTAAGGGAGCTGAAATTGAACGTAGTAGAATTTATTCGACAGGTACGCGACGGTGAGTCACTCGACCCGGCGCAGATTCGTGCATTCATCACCGGAGTCGCTCAGGGAAATGTCCCTGATTATCAGGCCAGTGCATACCTTATGGCAGTGTACCATCAGGGACTTGAAGATGACGCGGTCGTCGAGACAACCCTTGCGATGCGAGATTCAGGCAAGCCTATCAATCTGTCGCATATAGACGCTGTAAAAGTCGACAAGCACTCCACCGGTGGTGTTGGGGATAAAATTTCTATTCCACTGGCCCCTTGGGTGGCTAGCTGTGGTGTGCCGGTACCAATGATTAGTGGCAGAGGTTTGGGGCATACGGGGGGTACCTTAGATAAGTTGGAGTCGATTCCTGGCTTTGATGTGTTCATGGGTACGGATGCCTTTTGTCGACTGGTTGAAGATGAAGGCCTCTGCATGATGGGAGCAACCTCAGATGTTGCGCCCGCGGATAAGAAGTTTTACGCGCTTCGTGATGTAACTTCGACGGTTGAGTCTATTCCGCTGATCACTGCATCTATCCTGTCAAAGAAGCTCTCCGAAGGTATCGACGCGTTGGTTCTCGATGTGAAATTCGGAGCTGGTGCATTCATGAAGGACTTTTCGCGCGCTGAAGCGCTCGCGGAGTCCCTCGTTCGAGTTGGGCAGGGAGCAGGTTTAAAGGTTCGAGCTCTTTTAACCAATATGAATGCGCCGCTTGGGCGGACTATCGGTAATAGCCTCGAAATTGTTGAGAGCATTGAGATTCTCCAGGGCCGTGGCCCGGCGGATACGACCGAGCTGACTCGAGAAATTGCAGCAGAGATGGTCGTCCTAGGAGGACGCGCGGGGGACCTTGAACAAGCGCGAGCCCTCTTGGACGAGCAGTTAAGCTCAGGGGCCGCCCTTGAGAAGTTCAAGGCAATGGTCCGGGTTCAAGGTGGCGATGCGCGCGTGATTGATGATCCTTCGCTTTTGCCGCAGGCCGACGAGCAACTCGAAGTGCGTGCTGAGTCTGATGGATGGGTCTCGGGCATCGATGCATTGGGCCTCGGGACTTTAGCGATGGACCTAGGAGCGGGGCGGCGACGAGCCGAAGACGCCGTTGATCACGCGGTTGGCATTGAACTCGATGTTAGAATTGGTAGCGAGGTTAAAAAGGGCGATCGTCTCGGCGTCATTCATCAACGCCGGACCAATAGGGCCGAAGTCCGTCGTTTTTACGATGCTTTTTCATGGAGTGATGTAAGTTCAGGTACGCCCTCACTTATCGAGCGCCGCATTTAAAGCCCTCAGCCCGCATCTTTCGTCAAAAATTTCTTAAGTTTTGACGAGATTCGTCGATTCTCCCTGCGGTAACTTAAACAAAACCCCGTGGAGAAGCGAATGAGCGTTGATCCAAGTCAAGTAGCCCAAAGCCAGCGTACGAGTATTGGTGCGACCGACCGAGCTTCGTCCCCGAGTCTCGAAGAATCCAGCGCGGGGGCTACGGCTGTCGGCGCATCACCAGAAAGTGCTTCGACCAATCGCGTCGCGGAAGAGGCGACCCACCACTCTATGAAGCAGAGCTCGGCCGAACTCACAGAGATCGCCAACGAGGTTCGCCGGATTCGAACGAGGCAGACCCGTGAAACCGACCAGGTTGGAAAGCCGCAGGTCCTAGAGACACAGCAGCGCTCCAACCGTCCAGGTGATGCCAATGTCATTGTTGGAGCGTCCAAAAACGACGCCCTGTCTTCTTCAGGCCGCCCCGATGAAAGAGTTGAGGTCACGGTCTTCGATTTGGAAAATAAGCTTGCCAGCGAACCAGAGCGGGTACCTTCTGATTTCGCAGCAACGATTCGAGAGATGCAGCAAATCCGAAGGCAGCCTTTGTCTTACTATGATCCAGCACCGAGTGATTCCCGACGGTTGAATGAAGCGGTTCGTATTGAGATGGACGCTCGACGGCAGATCGAGATCAACGAACTTATCTCGAAGCGGGGCAATGATTTTGGTGGTGGCTTGGTGAATATGAACCCCAGCATCTCCTATCAAGAAATCGTGAGAAATACGTCGGATTACGGCACC
>JAYYQC010000215.1:0-10000 GCA_036128675.1 Myxococcota bacterium
CTCCTCGGCGAATCAAGCACTGGTCGCAAAGCTAAAGCCAACTATCTCCGCGACTCTCACGCGCATTAAACGTACATTCGAGCGTCGAAAGTAGCAGCGCACTCTTGACACACTGCATCAAGAACTTTAACCCCTAAAATAACACAGCTTTTTTCACTGGAGTTAAAGAACATGGCGAAGAAGTCAGCAGATATCCGCAACTATGCAAATGACCTGCTTCAGCAGGCGCTTGAACAACTCGACGATGTAAAAACCGCGATTGCACGGTCACGCGACAAACTCGAAGCAGACTTGCACAAAGCCCGACAAGAACGCGTTCGATTGCTCCAGGAACTCGGGGAACAAACACTCAGCTTGGTCAACCAGGGGAAGGTTAAGCTTCCAGGCCGAGTTCAGACCCTCATCGACAAGCTCAACGATGCAATCAAGGGTCAGAAAGTAACTGAGACGGTTGCAAAACCAGCTGCTCCGAAGCCAGCGGCCAAAGAAGCCCCGGTAAAGACAGCAGCAAAGAAAGCACCTGCAAAGAAAGCAGCTAAAAAGGCACCGGCGAAGAAGAAGGCAGCGGCCAAAAAGGCACCTGCGAAGAAAGCGGCTGCGAAGAAGGCGGCCAAGAAGGCACCTGCAAAGAAAAAGACTTCGACGAAGAAAGTTGTTACCAAGCGCCCTGTGGGCAAGAAGAAGTCACGCTAAGACAACCCTCTTTAGGGCTCTTGCAATTTAACCGCTTTGCCGATACATCCGCATCCGCTATCTGACGGGGCCGTAGCTCAGTTGGTAGAGTGTCTGAATGGCATTCAGAAGGTCGTCGGTTCGATCCCGATCGGCTCCACCAGATAGCCAAATCTCCCCATCGATTCTGTAATTGAAACCAGCCGCTCTACTCAGAGCAGCATGTAGGTTCCACTGCAAGCTCTAAACTTTGCCCACAACTCAAGCACCTCTTCCGCATTCTTTACATTGAGCATGATGCTCAAGGCTCGATGACGACCACCTTTACTGTCGCGCGACGACCACTGCTTGGCACCACCGTACGATTCACAGACTTCGCGCACCTCTTTTTCGAAAGAGCCGTCTACACTACCAATAACCTTGAAGAGAAAATCTGTAGGAAACTGATGTGTCTCGTTTAATCGAGTTATGGCTTCTTGCTCGTCCACTGTGAACCTCCGATCTGTCCGAGGCTTCTACCTACTCAACCTCAGAGGTCAAGCATTCGCTGAGTGAGAGCGTAGATGCGCTCTTTTGAGTGAGGAAAGTCCAGGTAGCTTCAATCAATCCGTAGTTCTTCCCTTGTTTTCTTCCGTCGATGAGCGAGGACGGGCCCCCCATTGCTCTGCACCATTCGGTGAGTTCCTCAAGCCCGTCGTCTCGAGATACGAGGTCTTGATGTCCAGTCAGCGTACGGAGACGCTGGTCTGAGAAAATCTGCTCCCGCGTCATGTAAACCAACGATGCGCGAGGTATGACCGGGCGCTTGCCACGGGCCTTACGTAACAGAGAATATCCCCTTATTAGCCACGATGGTGCCGAACGCGATTCCGCTTCTAGGTCGCAAGCTTCAAGAAGCGCATTGGTGAATGCCTTTACCTGAATCGGTGCATCGTCAGCAGCGAAGAAGACCTTTGCTGACAGCTCTTTACCGTGGCCTACGCGATGCATCGCTGCTACCAAGTTCGCGGCATGAACGGTCTCTACCCTATTCCGACCATGGTCTATAAAGCGCATGTAGCCACGTATCTTCGGTTTGAGGACCGTAGGTAAATTGTTGGTGTCACCGGCCCCCCAGACCCATGGCGGTCGCACTACATACCCATTGACGTGAGCAGTTACGAGCGCTTCTGCTTCGGCCTTTGAGCGGCCATAAGGGTCGAAGTCCACTGCGTGTGTCGAAAGCGATTCATCCCCATCTACAATATCGGCATCACGCAATACCGCAGCTTGGGTAGATGCCATCACAATCCTTGTCTCGGGCTGAAGGGCTGCGAGAAGATTGCGCGTCCCCTCAACGTTAATCTTGTGCAATTGTTGCTCTGGCGCGGTAAATGAGGCCCGTGCCGCATAATGAAAAACATGCGTCAAACCACGGGAGAATTCCTCCAGAGCGCCCGTGTCATGTAGGTCGCCTACAACGACCTCGACCTGACTGGGTGGATTTATGGCCCATGGATGTCCCGCGCGGACGAGGATCCTCGGTCGAATCCCAGCTCGACAAAGAGCGGCGATATGAACCATTCCTACAAAGCCAGTCGCCCCAGTTACCCCTGGAATCATTTAAAGCCCTCCTGCAAACCATCAAGTTGGTTGCGCTTGAGACTAGCCCGGACCTCCGAGTTTTGTAAAACTCAGGACATGAGTAATCTCTTTGATCCTGAGGACATCCAACCCATCGAGTGGATGACACAACTCAACTATACCAATCCGTTTTCGGACCGGCACCGACAACTCGTTCGCCAGCTACTCGACCAGTCACGCCAACCGCGCCCCTCAAGCTATGCCGACATCGTAGAACGACGTAATCAACAGAGTACGGCATACCGGGGTAAGGCGAGACCTTTGGTGTATAAATATCGAGAAAAGCTCAACGAGCAGAAGAGCTGCCCCCCCGGAGACCGCAAGCTTTATACGGACCTTGTGCTCTTCCTGCTTTTCTTTCGCTACCAGGAACACTTCGATCAAGTCATCGATGCAGTTATGAGCGGCGAATCTGGAGATGCAGTTACGTTTTCGCTCTTTCGAGAGTTCCAAGCGGACGCCCGGCATCAACTCGCACCTTTTGGTGAGTCCTCTCCCGAGATCGCAGAGCTCCCACATATTTTCGCCTGTTATTTCCAAATTCACCGAGCGTTTCACTACGTGACCCGTTCATTTGCCGGTTACTCGCCTTCGATGGTGAAGCTTCGAAGCGACGTCTGGGAGTCCATCTTTACCCACGATATGGAGCGCTATAAACGCTCACTTTATCGACGAATGCAGGAAATCCCGACACTTATCACAGGGCCTTCGGGAACGGGTAAGGAGCTGGTTGCGAGAGCAATTGGACTTTCGCGCTACATTCCTTTCGACGAAGAGCGAACGAGGTTCGCGCGTCCATTTGACGACGGCTTCTATCCCATTAATCTAACTGCGCTATCCGAAACACTCTTAGAGTCCGAACTCTTTGGGCACCGCAAAGGCTCATTTACCGGAGCTTTGCAGGACAGAGTTGGGTTTATCGAGCGCGCGGGCGCGCTTGGTTCGGTCTTTCTTGATGAAATCGGAGATGTGTCGCTGACCACACAGGTAAAACTACTTCGTTTGCTGCAATCGAGGATTTATCAGCGATTGGGCGACACCACCGAGTACACCTACGAAGGAAAATTCATCGCAGCGACCAACCGTGAGCTTCATGAAGGAATGGAAAACGGCCAGTTTCGGGAAGATTTCTATTATCGACTCTCGGCTGACCGAATCCGTACGCCATCGTTGGCGGAGCAGATTCGAGAGCGCCCAGAAGTGCTCTACGAGATGGTTCATTTCCTCAGCGTCCGAGTCGCGGGTAAAACCGAGGCTCAGTTGGTCGCAGACGAAACGTTGGCCTATCTGAAAAATAAAATACCGGCCGATTACCCCTGGCCCGGAAATGTTCGAGAACTCGAACAATGCATCCGGAATATTTTGATCCGCCAGGAATATATTCCGGAGTCCATGCAATCAAAGGAAAGTGGATTAGACCAGCATCTACTCAACACAAACTGGACGATGCTTGAGCTTCAGCAGCGCTATGCCACGCTCATCTATCGACGCGAACGGAGCTACGAGCAGGCTGGTAAGCTTCTTAAGGTCGACCCAAGAACTGTCAAAACCCACGTGAAAAAATTCGAAGAATCCGATAGCTGATCAAAGGCGGTTCCCGCCGCCCTTTCACGGTTGAAAGCCTCCCGATCATTCATTATCCATAACCCGCCCGTTGAACTCTATGGCGAGCCTTACGCGGCGCGTCACGTCATAATGTAGCAAAGGTTCCAACTGTGAAATTTATAGTCTCCGCTTGTAGCATAGCGCTCCTCACTGCAGGGTGCGCCCACCAAAGTGCTGTCTCAGCCGAATCGTCTCTCGAGTCAGGTCTCGAACTAGAGAACTTCGATAAATCGATTCGTCCACAAGACGACCTCTACCGATTCGCCAACGGACGGTGGCTGAGTCAATTCGACATTCCATCAGACCGCTCCAACTATGGCTCATTTAGTAAAGTCGCCGATGAAGCAGAGCAAAACCTCAAGAATATCGTCCAAGAGATTATTGCGAAGTCAGAGCGCACGGTCGACGAAGAGATTATCGCGAATATCTATCAAGCGTTCATGAACACCGAGGGTACTGAAGCGGCGGGACTAACACCGCTCAAGCCAATTCAAGCAAAGATTGATGCAGCAACATCTCACGAAGATATCGGCGCACTCTTTGGTGAAATGATGTCGATTGGTGTAAGTGGCCCCCTCGTCGCGTGGATTGGCCCAGACTCAAAAAACACCAAAGAGTATATCGTCAACTTTTATCAGTATGGACTGGGATTACCAGATCGAGACTTCTATCTCGCTGATAATCCTCAATTCGACGGCCTGCGTGCAGCGTACCTTACCTATTTAACAAATGTCGGTGACGCACTGGGCTTCAAGGACCCAGCCGCCGCGGCGCAAAAAATTTACGACCTTGAAAAATCAATGGCGTCGATCCAGTGGACCCGTGTTGAAAGTCGAAACCGAGATAAGACCTACAACAAGTTCGCCCCGCAAGATTTCCTGAGCAAGGCGGGCGATTTCCCTTGGGAGCAGTTCGCACTGGGTACCGGACTTCCCTCAGTACCTACGGTCATCGTTTACCAGCCGTCCTATATCGAATCTTTCGCAAAGCTTTTTCGCTCAACCGATATCTCAATTTGGAAAAGCTACATCAACGTCAAAGCCTTCAACACCCTCGCTCCGCGACTTAGTGACAAGTACGTGAATCTACACTTCGATTTTTACGGAAAGATGCTGAGCGGAACACCTGAGATTAAGCCTCGCTGGAAACGAGCTCTCAATGAAGTGGAGGCACACGTTGGGGAAATCCTGGGTAAACTCTATGTCGAGCGTCACTTTAAGAGTGAGGCTAAAACTCGCATGGACCAGCTCGTTCAAAACCTCATCAGCGCATTCGACGATGGTATCGACAGCTTAGAATGGATGTCCGATGTCACGAAAGTTCAGGCGAAAGAGAAGCTCCAGAAGTTCACTCCCAAGATTGGATATCCAGATATCTGGAAAAGCTACAGTGCGCTTAAAACGACACCAACCTCCATCGTTGAGAATTACCTTTCCTCGGCGGCCTTGGAAAACTCTCGCGAGCTTGCCAAATTGGGCGCACCGGTAAATCGCCATGAATGGTACATGACTCCTCAGACGGTTAACGCTTACTACAACCCGTCGCTAAACGAGATTGTCTTCCCCGCGGCTATCCTCCAACCCCCATTCTTCAATTTAGCCGCCGATGATGCGGTCAATTACGGAGGTATCGGCGCAGTCATCGGACACGAGCTATCTCATGGTTTTGACGACCAGGGGCGCAAATCGGATGGCGATGGACTACTGCGCGATTGGTGGACTGAAGAGGATGCTAAAAAGTTTCAAGAGAGCGCACAAAAGCTGGTGATGCAGTATGATGGCTTCAAGCCGTTTGAAGACGCGAACGTAAATGGGAAATTCACTCTGGGCGAAAATATCGGCGACCTTGGTGGTCTTACCATTGCCTACCGAGCTTACATGAAGTCGCTAGGCGGAAAGCCTGCACCCATCATTGACGGCTTCACTGGCGAACAGCGTTTCTTTTTAGGATGGGCGCAAGTCTGGGGGCGCAAGTATCGAGAAGCTGAACTACGCAAGCGCCTCGTCACCGACTCGCATTCGCCGAGCGAATATCGAGCCAATGGTGTCGTTGCGAATATGCCGGAGTTCTACCAAGCATTTGGTGTGAAGGAAGGCGACGAGCTTTTTCTTCCCGAAACTGAGCGCGTAAAAATCTGGTAAGCTACTTGGCGGCTTCACGCCGAAGCCGCCACACTCGCCAAGCTGCCTCTCCAAAGATTGCTAGACTCATTTTAGACTTACCAAGCTCGCGGTCTTTAAAGACAATCGGAACCTCGACTGCTCGGTATCCTTTAGACAGAGCGAACCATTTCAACTCTATTTGAAAGCCATAACCGGTGGTCTCAAAACTGCGTTCATCTAGTCGCCGAAGAACCTCAGCCCGATAAGCATTGTAACCGCCCGTAAGGTCTCTGATAGGAAGGCTTAACATCAAGTCTGCGTAAAGATTACCAAACTTAGAGATGAGTCGGCGATGCCAACCCCATCCTTCGACTCCGCCGCCAGTGACAAGGCGAGAGCCTACCGCAACAGAGTAACTTTCAAGAGCTTCGATAAGTTCAGGAAGGACACTTGGGTCATGCGAGAGATCTGCATCCATTTGGACAACATGGGTAGCGCCCCGCGCGAGAGCCTCTTGAAAGCCGGCTAGGTACGCAGCACCGAGGCCCGCCTTTTCCGAACGGTGTAACACCGCGAGTCGAGTTTCAGAGGCGGCTAGACGATCGGCCAGTTCTCCAGTGCCGTCTGGGCTTCCATCATCTATGACCAAGACTGAGGCTTCAGGCATATGGCACCAGAGTTCCCGGAGCGTACGCTCGAGGTTCTCATACTCGTTGTAGGTCGGCATACATACCCAGATTGCTCGGTCCATGCGTGGCATCTAACAGGTTCAATCTCTGGATGCACCCTCTTCAAGCAAAACACTCAGGCCTCGAGCGAGGCGACGCCAAACAAGCTGGAGAGGAACGGGCGACCAGTCGTCTTCGATACGAAAAAAGGTCGACTCTGATTGAAATTCGACAACTTCAATGGAAATTTCATCGCCCAGAACTCGTCCAATTGAGCCAATCAAAGCGGAGAGTTCCCATGGTACAAGGACCCGGATCTCTGAAGACGATGGATAGCTATCCAAGACACTGCGTAGATCTTTGAGCCAGTCACGCCACACTTTGATTCGAGAGTTTCCGACGACCGCTTGATATTGCAGTGGCTGACCACGACCGTTGACAATGCCGTGCTCAGGTAAGCGCGGTGCCCAAACATCACAGCCATTCGCTTCGGCGAGAAACTCTCCGCGTACACACCATGGTCCAAAACCAGGGGGGTGTAACACCAATATAAGACCAGCCTCACGGTCGCGGTGTGAGGCAAAAAATCGAGAGACCATACCGGCGGCCAATGGTGCGCGGGTTTCGTCAGCGTGAAACTCGGCCATCATTTCGTTGGTTGGGGTATCCATCGGCTCGGCGGTCTTGAGACTGGGCGGTACCCACGAAAACGCTTGGAGCGTATAGTTGTTCTCGAGGAGTTCCGGTTCAAGCGCGGCAAGGAGGTCTTGGGTCGGTCTAACCGGTTTCGCAAGAAGATGCCGAGCCCGCTCACGTAGAGAGGACCACTCCGCATCATCCCAATCCGGTGGCTTTGGAAAATCTTGGACGTCTCGGTCCATGACCTCCCCAAGCGGTGTTGGCAAGTCTCGCCCCATTGATAACAACCCGGCTCTTCACCGCGACAAAGCGAAAGGTGAAAGCCGGCTCCCCAAGTTGAGGTTACGAGATTCCCTCATGCGTGAGAAGCCCACATTGCCCTCAAAAGTAGGAGACTGCATGGAATTTCAATAAGTCGATCGCGAATGACTTGACGTGTCGGGCGAAAGTAGGATTTTTACGCAGAGGTTGGTGATTTCATGGCGAAGCAAATTGGTGAAACAGATGGAAGAGTCACCCGGTGGTGTCAACTTTTTACTTGCTTGCTCTTTGCTGCGCTCATGGCCTGTCAGCCAAACGAGGACTCGGTTGTACAGGACGAGGAAGAATCTACCGACGTTCAGCCACCGACCGACCCCGACCCCGACCCCGACCCCGTAGAGCCGACGCCTCAGGAGTGCGAGGCGCCCGAGGTACCCGATGCTATTCCCGATGGCACACTCTGGTTCCAGATTACGCTTGATGATGCGCCGGTAGAAGGTCTCAGAGTGCAACAAGGCGGTAATCCGAAGTATGTTCTAACCGATTGCCGGGGCAATGCCTTAGTACCCTACCAAGACCGCCCAAGAGCGCTGGGTCCAACCATCATCGCATCTCATCCGGAGGCTCGAATTAGAGCGTATGAATTCGAGCAAGCGCCCCCTAACACGGGGCCGTTTCAAATTGCATTGACGCGTTTTAACCCGGCCGACAATCAACGTTATGAGTTCCAGCATCCCGGGACACCAACTGACCGGTCAACCACCGCTCGCTGCGGTCATTGCCACGAAGATATCAATGATGCTTGGTACGACTCGAGCCATCGAACGAGCGCCACAAATCCACGCGTTCAAGATCACTACAGCGGAACCAATTCTCTCATTACGGACCAAGCTTCATGCGAGGCGCTCAATGGTGAGTGGCGGGTCAGTCGCCTTCCCGGTACCGATGAACGAGGGGCGCGTTGCTTTGTAACAGATGGTGCGCTCCAAATTGCCAATCCCGACTGCGACGACGGTCTCGATTGTGGCGAGAACGCCAATTTCGCTGGCTGCGCGGATTGCCACGCGCCGAGTATAAACGGCACGCTAGGAGGGCGGGACCTCTTGGAAGCGCGAGATATCGCTTACAACTTCGGCGTCCATTGCGATGTATGCCATCGCGTGAACACGGTGGAGTCGCTCGACACAACCGCGGGGGTCGGAGGGAGACTCAACCTACAGCGCCCAAGCGAACGTTCGCCGAGTCAAGCGTTGGGGCTCTGGTTCCCTCTTACGTTTGGACCACGCCACGACGTACCCAACCCCCGAATGGGTTCGGTTCAACGTGACCACTATCAAGATGGCTATCTCTGCTCGGGCTGCCATGAATTGGAGCAAGGCGCGCTGAGCCCTACTGCAGCAATCGATACTTCGAGATGGCCGAGCGGTAAACTACCGGTACAGTCGACATTCTCAGAATGGAAACGCGGACCGATGGGCGACAAGGTTGCGTGCAACGCATGCCACATGCCCCCTAATCCAAAGCGCGCCAATAGCTCACACTTGGATGAACAGCCCGCCAACACTGAAGGCATCTCGGCCGGTTTCATTCGACCAACGGGATCTTTAAGGCATCACAGCTGGGTCGGGCCACGCACCGAAGGCAGTCGCATGTTAGAACTTTCAGCCACGCTGAAGCTAAGAGCAGTGCAGACCGAGGAAGCATGGCAGCTTAACGTCACAACCCAGAACGTCGGACCAGGACACGCGATACCCACGGGTGACCCATCGAGGCATCTCGTACTCGAGGTAGATGGCGAGTGCGACGGCTCAGAGCTCAAGCCTAAGGGTGGAGATACCATCCCAGATTATGGTGGTCATGCCCGTCTACTTGAGACACTTCCCGGCCCATCAGAGATGAACCTCCTTCCAATCGGAACAATTATTCGTGCTGTGCAGCGCGGAAATGCGCGCGACTACAACGGTATTCCTCCGTTTGAGGCTGGTGGTAGATTTTCTCCGAATGAGAAAGGAATCTATGACGATCAGTGGGCCGGTGAGTCGATCTTAGTCGCCGATGACAACGGTCAAAAGGTCTGGTCTCCAGCCCTCCCAAGCGCCACCCACTACTTCGTCGTGGGGTCTACACAGAGCCGGCTCCTAGCTGGTAAGCCCGGCAGTGGATTTGCTCGAGTCATGCTAGGTACCAACGGAGAACGTTATGTCCCGCACTACAAAGCAATCGATGTAGCGAGCGATAACCGTCTCGCACCTGGCCAAGCCGTGACGACGACCCACTTGTTTGAGACAGATTGTGAAACACCACGCTTTTCGGCCAAGCTCTTCTACCGCAATAGTCCAGCGCAGTGGATGCAATCGTATGGCTGGCCTTATGACGAAACACTTATGACCGAAGCTGAGTGGAGTGGTCCATGAGAACGCGCTGGGCTTT
>JAYYQC010000216.1:0-10000 GCA_036128675.1 Myxococcota bacterium
TATTGCTGTCGGCTTATTGGCAGCTATCGGCTGTAGGGAGGATGATCGACCAATGAGCACATCCTCAGGTTTGTCCCCCAGCAAATCACCCCTGCTCATTGAAGCAGATCAAGAAACTGGGCAAGTGAGTGCAACTCTAGAGGCAAGTCAGTTAACGGAAGCCTCAACAACATTATTGAACTACGGCTTTAATCAAATGAGCCCGGGACCAACACTCATTGCGCCGGTTGGTACGGACCTGGATGTCCAACTTCTGAATTCGTTGGCCGTGCCGACCACTTTACACTGGCACGGTGCCGGTGCCCCCAATGAAATGGATGGTACCCCTCGCGTCCAATCACCAGTCGAGCCAGGCGGTAGCTTCAATTACCAATTTACTTTAGAGAACCCCGGTACATTTTGGTACCATCCCCATTTTGACACAGAGCGACAAGTGGACCTGGGACTCTACGGAATGCTCATCGTTTATGACCCCAGCGAGCCACAGCCCGATGAACGACTGGTCTTGGTCTTCGACAGCGCCGAAGAAAATCAGCCCAGAGACGGAGTCGAAGACCATCGGCATATCGACGGTCATGGAATGCACTGGCTTATCAATGGACAAGAAACGGACACGTTCACTGTCAGCAGCGGAGCAGTAGTTCGAGGACATCTGCTCAACGCCAGTAATGCTGGATATCTCAAACTGGAGTGGCCCAATATCCGGGTCATCGCGCACGACCAGGGCTACCAAGGACGGGTCTACCAAGATGCGCTCTTGTTGGGTCCTGGAGACAGGGCTGAAGTCGAGTGGCTGCCGGGCGACGAGCCGATTCTGGTAGATAATCAACCCTTCTCACTCAACGGCGGAGAGAGTTATCACCCGAAAGAGACCTTGTTTAGCCTGGTTCCGCTGGGTGACGCCCCACCCGCATCACCTCAGGTCTGGATAGAAGAAGAGCAAAGCGACCAGGGCGAATACCTCTTAAAGTCGGCAGATTTCACCTACGTTTTTCATGGCGATAGTCGAACGAGTACCTGGATGCTTAACGGAGAAACTTACCCTGACGTAACACCATTCGAAGCGCAGAATGATACGACAGCTATTATCGAGGTTAGGAACCTTTCAGCAACAAACCATCCTTTTCACATGCACGGACACGCGTTCCAAGTCATCTCTCGAAACGGCGAGCCGGTGGACTCCCGAAACCGACACGACACCATCGATGTCGCCATTTACGAGACACTGCGCTTGCGGGTTGAGCTTACCAATGTCGGTGACTGGATGGTTCATTGTCATATTCTTCCACACGCCTACGCGGGAATGATGACATTTATGACAGTACGTGACTAATCGGTCACGTATACCTGGTCGCCCTCAATTCTAATACCAACTTCCGCAGAGTTGTTTTCATACGAGAGTTCATGAAATGTGCGGTCCGGGTTGGTTGTTACTCTGACACGGTAATCACCATCCGGGACTCCGGTCACGTCGACCCACTGACAATCAAGACTCGCCGAATAAATATCAGCACATCCCACACTAATGCCTTGGTTCTGACACGTGTACTGGTCGCAGCGCGTACTTCCATCAAGACTTTGAAGGTCCATTACACACCAACCGTTTTTATTTCCGGTCATTGTTACTTGTCGCCCTTGTTCGGTCAGAAGTTCGTAAAACGCATAATCCGCGAAATGATAATGGTCGTGACAAGAGGCATAAGTCCAAGCATCCCCTCCAGGAATGCCGATCGCTAGATCTGCACTGCCCAGATTGGATATTCTCGTCCCAAATCGAACTAATTTTCGTATCCCTGACCCACTGACACATCTCTCTTCGATGTAGCAATCTGATGGGTCAACATAGAGGAAATCTACGTAGAGTGTTTCCCGCATATAGTCTTGGTCGATCTCCAGATCCGGTGCAAGACAACTATCCGCTACACCATCACCGTCTAAATCTTCACCGGGCGCAGGCTCAATACCGGTGTTTCCACCAGCACACACCCCGCATGGGTCAATCACCGCCCCACCGGCACACTCCCCATAGCAATCACGCCCACCACAAGAGCCACACGCCTGCGTGTCATTGGTCGGGCAGAGAGGTTCGAAGTCGTCCCCATTGTTCACATAGCCCGCTGGAGCCTCGAGTCGACAGGCAGTCAATGACTCCGCATCGGGGTCACCCAAACCATCGTTATCTACGTCCGGATAGAACACTTCAGGAAGGGGTTCAAAACAACCACAACCCAGGTCATCACTGTTGGCGAGGTGCTGAGTGGTACCACCACTGCAAACCCCGCAACCATCGAGGTACGCACTACCAAAGCAGAGACCTTCGCAGTCTTTCTCAAAATCACGTCGCGTATCTGTCGTTCCACCAGTGCACACATCACAATCATCAACGCGTGCATAACCATCCCATCGACCAGCGCAATCCTGTTCACAGCGACGACTTCCGGTCGAGAATGTTATCTCACCGCCACTGCCTGGGTTGAGGTCGAACCACATCGGAATAAGCGCGAGGTTCCAAAAGCGACCGGTTGGTATATCTTGATTCGCCGAGACGCAACAATCGGTTGCCGAGACGCCGCCGTCGAAAATATAGCCGTTTGAGCTTAACTCAAGTTGACGACTCCAACCGTCTCCAAATGGTACTCGAAACGGCAACTCAACCACCACTGAGTCATCATCTTCAAGTTGGAGCAACTGAGCATCTTCGCCCTCATACCACTCGAAAGGTGGTCCCTCCAAATGAAGAGAGTCATCAACTGAGTAATCCAAACCATTATAGTCAAAACGAAGCACCGATTGGTCGGGCAGATTAATCGTAGCAAATTGATATGGGACAAAAATATCCTGAAAAGGTAACTCAAGACCAACGACCGCGCCAACCAGGTTATGAACCGAGTCATAATTGAAGAGAATATCGCCATCCTCGAAAATCACGACTTGAAATGTGAAAGGCCCTTCGCCGTAATAGCCAGAGACGTCGCGGTAGGTAAAAGCAATGAATCGCTCCTCTACAAAGTCACACGTCTCACATTGGTCAGCGACCCCATTTCCGTTGTCATCCACGGCGTCATCGCCGCCATGACAGGTGTCTGCTGAATCGCAGATTCCATCACCGTCGGAGTCGTCAAGCGGGTCATCAATACATGGGTCGCAAATATCTCCCTTTCCGTCTCGGTCGGTATCGTCCTGACTCAGGTTAAAGTCATCCGGACAGTTATCAATCGCGTCACAGAGTTGGTCGCCATCGGCGTCGCCACCAGCTTCCGTCGGGCACACATCGCAGGCATTGCCGAGGCCATCATTATCGGAGTCAACCTGAGATGCGTTGTAGAGTTCCGGACAGTTATCCTCTCCTCGACAAAGCCCATCGCCATCTTCATCATTCAGTGCGTCGACCGGACAGGGGTCGCAGCTGTCTCCGAGACCGTCTCGGTCAATGTCTCCTTGGTCTGGGTTAGAAACCAGTGGACAGTTGTCATTTTGTTCGCAGATTTCATCAGAATCGAGGTCGGAACATGCATCGCAATCTTGTGGGCAGAGAGCACGACTTTCCTCCGCAGTACACTGACCATCACCGCACTTACCTTGACCGCTATCACTACTGCACCCCATCACACACAGAGTAATCATGACCAAGATGAGACTGCGCTGAAGGTTTAACAAAAACACGTTAGCTCTCGTTTATAATCTAAGGGTCTTTAAGAATTCTCGTAGTAATAAATGAACAGACCCTGAGACTGTCTCAAAGTTCCACAGGGTGGAGGCACGCTCTGGCACAGGTATATGAACGAAAAGGGTTGGGCAGCTGGAAGCCTGCTGTGCTGAGCGCATGAGCATTCTGAAGTATGAATCATTGCAAACAAAGCGTCCAGGGTCTTCCGAGCGCTTCCAAGGCATGACCGATGCTTGAACCGAGTGCAACAAAGCATCGATATCAACGTGTGTTGTTAAGATGTGATTTGCGGGATGTTGAGGGCTGATGGTCTGCCCACGTTCCAGGTTACCACTGTTATCGGACACACTGCTGCTCTTCCAGTTGAAGGCTTGCACTTCTAACCGTCCAAACTCAGCTTCGCCGGCGGCCCCAAGCATGAATACGCCAGCAACATCTTTATGACGCGGCTCAGCAAGTACGCGATCGACGATGCCATACTCTACAGGTAAGATTTCTACCTCAAGCGTAACGCCGTCCAGCGTCGTCGGTAAATCACGAGCAATTTTTTCAGTTGGATTGTCATCGACGCCCTCAAAGGCTTCAAACCCAGTTACCAAACACTTCATTTGCTCAATCTTACCCTTCCCATACGAAATTTACCTTTGACCAAAAGATTACACGCCTCACGTGACGATGACAGACATCACTCTCCAAATGATTAGACTCTACGAGGAAAACAAAGGCGAGCCACATTATCTATAAGGGCAGAGGTCAGGCATGGCAATTTTCATCGCATTGATTATTCACTCGACACTTTCGGTCTTCTTCCAATCTTTCTTTCTGCACCGCTATGGCGCCCATCGCATGTTTACGATGTCGAAAGGCTGGGAGCGAACCTTTCACCTCCTGACCTATCTCACCCAAGGTTCGTCCTATCTCAACCCGCGCGCTTACGCGATTCTTCATCGAGAGCATCATGCGTATACAGATGGCCCTAAGGATCCGCACTCTCCCGTGAACCACCCCGGCTTTATGTCGATGATGTTGGCAACCAAAACCAAATACGACAATTACGCTTATCGACGCACCAACCCAGAATCAAAGTTCGAAGGTGGATACCCCGAGTGGCCACTCATCGATCGTCTGGGGAACTCGTGGGTCTCAAGTCTTATCTGGGGTGTGCTCTACACCAGTCTCTACATGCTAATCGCGACAGAGTGGTGGCACTTTCTATTTTTGCCCGTCCATTTCTTAATGGGACCCATTCATGGCGCAATTGTGAACTGGTGTGGACATCGCTATGGCTACCAAAACTTTGATAACAAAGACGAAAGTCAAAACACGCTTCCATTGGACCTCATCACCTTGGGCGAGCTCTTTCAAAACAACCACCATAAATTCCCGAATCGAGCGAATTTCGGTATCCGCTGGTTTGAATGGGATCCCACTTACACCGTCATGCGCTTCATGGCGTTCATCGGTATCATCAAGCTTGCCCGACAGCCTCGAAAGCCAGTACCGACTCAGCAAGTTGCCCCTCAGATTACGCCTTGACCTGATACCAACTACTCATCGACAATAGAGTCCATGAAAAAGCGAAATAACGTTGTTACCTGGATTCTAAGTCTTGGCCTTATGTCACTGTCCCTCGCTCCACTCGAAGTGGTCGGGGCAAAGCTCAGTGAAAGCGACCTCGCTAAAAAGAAGCAGGGCTCATTCTTTACTGGCCTTCCACTCGTCAACTACTCAAGCGACTCGGGCTTCGGTTATGGGCTCCGCGCTTACTGGTATGACAATGGCTCGAGTGAGGATGCACATTTCGATGAGACGCCTTATTTCGTGCAGAGCTACGCCCAATTCTTTCAGACCACGAAAGGTCAATCGGTTCACGAGGTTGCGGCCGACATGCCCTACTTCTTGGGAAGCGATTACCGCGTGCAGGCGCTCTTCACTTATTACGCGGTTCTCAATGCCAATTATCACGGAATAGGCTCTACCCTGGCAGACGCAGGACTAGTCGACAGCAGCGGTCAAAGCTACGACACGGCCACCGATTATATGAGTGGTTTTCTCGAGAGCAGTGACGATCCAAATGCCAGCCTCCTCAAATACGACCGGTATCAACGCGAGCAATACATCAACCGAGTCACCGCCACGAAAGAGATTTTCGATGGCCTTGATTTGATGTTTGGCTATCAGATCATGCATACAAGTCTGGAAGACTGGGCGGACCAGGAGTTCTCAATTGGGGACACAAACTACGTTTCGGCTCCAACGCGCTTTACCAATGACCGCGCGACGCTCTTAGGTGCCGATGGCGGATGGAGCAATATGCTCGTTATCGGCTTCAAGCTCGATCAACGAGACTTTGAGCCTAACCCGAAGACCGGTTACCTCGTCGAGTATTACTTGGAGTTGGGCAACAAAGCTTGGCTCTCTGATTACGACTTCGCCCGACAATCACTCGGTGGCAGGGTCTTCTATACTCTCTGGGACCGCTTAACTCTCGGTGGTCGAGTCCACTTCGCAGGTAGCCTCGGGGACGCACCGTTTTATGAGCTCAGCCAAATTCGATTTTTCGAAGGAACCCAAAACGCTTTGGGTGGCTCGAGAACTGCGCGGGGATATCCTCAAGAGCGCTTCATCGGCAAGGCGATGAGCCTTTACCAATTTGATATTCGAGGGTTTATCGGAGACATCGAGCTCGGAGGCCAGCGCTTTGGTCTGCAGCCATTCGCCTTCGTCGATGCCGGGAACGTCTACGACAAAATCACGGATATCGCAGCTGCCCCAAGGTTCGGAGACATGAAAGTCTCGTATGGCGGTGGCGTTGTCATCCCTTGGAACCTCAGTACCATCATCCACGTATTCTTAGGAATGAGCGCTGAGACCAGCACCCTATCGATCAACTTTAACCATGCGTTCTAAATGAAACGACGGTTATTGTAGGGTCTGTTCAATCAGGTGAAAGCCAGGCTGAAGCTTTGGTTTATTTCGAACTGTTACGACCTTCGAAAGCCCAAGATTTGAACGTTTACCGACCAAGACTTTAAGGTCGATCTCTTTTGCTTTGCGCCCGGTCAGTTCTGCGCACCGATGCCCCTCTTTAAAGAGGCGAAGCTCGCCCCGCTCCAGCTTATTGCACTCGACGTTCTGGTTTTCTTTGAGGCTCTCTAGTGTATCCACCAACCAACCTTGCCCGACCTCCATACTCTCAACCGGCTCAACGTAGAGTACATTTCTTTCATCTCCAGCATCGATAACGACCCGACCGTCTGTCTCCTTCGAAACGCGCCAGTTCGCTGGGTACCTAAACGACATCGCATCGTCTTTGTACGATGCTGCCGCCTGGAGATTTGGCCTAAGGACATGTTCATCCTGGAGTTGGTAGCCCATGAACACGCCGAGCCAGGCCCACTGCGCGGGTCCTAGAAAGAGTAGGACGGTCGCTTTAAATGAGTGCACCTTAAACGCAATACGTGCGCCGTAATAAGCCAGCCAACACGCCAGCACCCACGCGATGCTTGCAACGCCGAACACCTCGGAACCAAGGGATAAGAAATCGGCGGGTTCACGGAATGCAAAAGAAGCACCAAGCATCAGAAGTATAACCGGGATAGAAAAGACAACCGAGGTCCAACGTGCAACCGCGACCGCAGAATCAAAGTCTACCAACCGTTTGGAGTTGGCGTCGCAGTTCCAGTGATACAGACGCTCAAGCGCGGAAGACAGCGCCCAACCTAGACTCAACGAACAGAGCCCTACCCAGCCCCAAAAGGTTGGCCAGCTTGACTCGAGTCGGAGCATCGTCGCATCAAAAAACGCCCACCTGGAGACGCCTCCCTGCCAGGAGAGGATCATCAGCACAACAAAGACTGAGCCGCCAATACTGCCAAGGGTCTTCGCGATGTTGTGGCACCATCCCTGACGCAAAAGCACGGGATTGGCGAAAAATCGCCGCGGCTGGGCCAACATTTCCAGACACGTTGGCTTCCATGCAGCAGGACTTTGACCTGTCGAATAGCGACCTGCGCTCAAGCGGCTCTCCTACGTCGATACGGTAGGGAAGCCGCCTACACTGGAAGGCGCATTCTCGCAAGTCGGTTGGCGTGCTTTATCGGCCGAGTCCACTGCTTCGTAGGAACTCGAAGCGGGCGCGCATGCCGAGTGCGAGAAGCGTTACCAAGAGCGCCGAGCCGATCTGAAAACCATTATTCGTCAGGGTTGTAGACGGTAGGACGCCGCCGGTCTTGAGAGCATAAAGTACGACACCGACCAGGAAAGACCCCCAAGCCACGAGAAAGTACTTCGCAGGAGGAAAGCCCGAAGACATCGCTGAGAAGCCCAGAACGATAAGTGTCAGACAAACCACCAACACGGAGAGAATCACACCGCCAATCATCACTTTATACGGTGCGGCAAACGCCACGACGGTGAAGAGTAGGAGTAGATAGCTGACGATTTTAAAGAAGCCATCCAGCTTCGGCGAGGTCTCAACCGCGTTGAGGTAGTTTCGGGAAAACGATACCGCTCCCCAGAGTGCGATGAAGATAAACGGTAACAGGAAGAGATTGTTAATCGCCGGTGTCTCAGGCCAGAGGTACGCAAATCCCAGACCACGTAGCGTTGCATCAAAGAGTCCGAAGAACGAAAGAAAGACGACATATTGGAGATAGGTCGTATCTTTCGTCGGTAAAAAAAGTAGGCCGTTAAAGAGAACCATGACCAAGAGGACTCCAAAGTAGAGCCCTAGACTCAGCGAATCACGCATTGACCGAAGACCAAAGGTACGCTCGCTGTAAATCGTCAACGGTAACTGCAGGGAACCTGCGGTCTGAACTTTTAGATAGACAACCGCGGTATCGCCCTGCCAGATGTCCATTTTAAAATTGGGGTTTCGGTGCGCCCAATAGCGCCCGTCGAATGCCTCAGAGTCACCACTTACCTGCGCTTGATAACTTCCATCAGCGCCCTGAGCGTAAAACGTAATCGTATCGAGCATCGAATAGTCGACCTCAACGACCCACTGGACGGTCTCAGCGAGGTTTTCGATTTGAACCTTAAACCAGAAGATGGATGGATTGAGTCCGAAATTAGGGGTCTCTTCGCGGTTATCCCTCGCTAAGAACTCGACATTGGCACTTCCGTCCACAAGTTTCTCAATGGTCAACTCACCATTCACGTCTTCATAGTAGGCGACACCTAAGTTAAGCGACGCTTCGCTTGTACCTTCGGCAATGACGGCCTTGATCTCTGGCTTAGCTGGTTCGGCGGGAACTTCTGCTGCCGGCACAGCGGCTGCCTCTGCCTCTGCCTCTGCTTCTACTTCCGTCGGCGCGTCAGCTGCCGCCGCTTCTCCGGTAGGCGCCTCAGCTGGTTCGCCTTCTTGCGCATTCGCATGTGTAGCAAAAACAACCACACCGAGCGCGAAGCTCAGCCCGGTGAGCAGAAAGCGGTTTGTCGTAGATTCTCTTACTTCCATTGCATCCCCCAGATTAGCACAGTGTTCCGAGAACTTTTCGTCGCATAGCCTCGACATGCTACCACCGCAGCCGGAGCAACCTCAAACTCCAAGCACGATCTCAACCCCTTACTTCGAATTGCCCTCACCTCGATTCGGATTTATCCTGAAGCGGTAAAGGGGTTTTACCGACACATGGACATTATAAAGCACCACCGTAATTTGAGCGGTACAAAGTCTTGTTACTTTGTCCGGACGCTTGCGCTGAGCCTCATCTTTACATTGGCTGCGGCCCCGACGGCTTCGGCAATGCCTGCAGCGAAACAAGCGGGCGTGTTTAAGAAGATCTTTAATTTCAATAAAGGACTGCGTGGTAAAAAAGTGAAAGTCCTTGCGGTGTATGACGACGCAACCAAGGCAGACATCGATGCAATGACAAGCGCCTTTGCCAGTGGCGGCATTACGGCGACAGCGGTAGACGCGGCCGGTGCGCTTTCCGGTCTTGCTGGAGCTGAAGTGGTGTACCTTCTCGCGAACCTTCCCGAAGTACTCGCTCAATGTCAGGCACAGAAAAAGCTGACCATCACTGCGACGCCCACCCTGACTGAGGGTGGACATGTAGCTGTAAGTGTAGGCGATAACGGAGGCCGTGCGGTCATCACCGTTCATCTCAAACGGGTAAAGTCAGAGGGCCAAGTTTTTGCGCCCACATTTTTGAAGATGGCTAAGGTCGTGCGTTAGTATCCGAGAGCATTATGAAGGTTAAAAAATGAAACTTGGCATAATCCAAAAGCTTACGCTTGGCCTGGCGCTCATTCTTTTGATTGTTGCGTCGGGTACTGGGATCTTCTTCTCCGAACGCGAGTCTGAACAACGGTCGAATGCGCTTA
>JAYYQC010000217.1:0-10000 GCA_036128675.1 Myxococcota bacterium
ACGACCAAGCTGGCGTTGTCGCCCGATTGGCCGGTGCCGCAGCTGAAGCGGGACTTACTTTCGACGATACCGATGCCGTTCAGACATCTTTACGACCATTTCAGTTAATCGAGGGTCTCGACTATATTGAGATCAGGACCCCGAATGGAACGAAGTTTACAACCTGGGAACGTTCAAACTTCGAGCCTGATTTGGCACCTGACCTGGGCTTTAAGGAGCGCGAGAAAAGCGAGACCAGCAGCAACGACAATTATATAGCTGCTGCATCTCCAATTAAGACCGCTGAGGGTGAGGTTGTGGGGCAGGCCCTTGTAGCAATGAGCCTTGAAGCAATCCACGCGGCAGAAGCTTCGGGTCGGCAAGTTACATTCACATTTGGTCTCGGCATCTTGGTGGTCGGCTGTGCCATCTTCTGGTTCTTGACCCAACGCATGCTGAGTCCCGTCTTCAGTATGGTGTCCCGGCTTGAAGACATCGCGCAGGGCGAAGCCGACCTCACAAAGCGACTCGAGGTAGAGACCGAAGATGAGCTTGGCGAAATGGCGCGGTGGTTCAATACCTTCGCCGATCGCCTCCAAGAAACATTCCAAGCCGTCGGCAGCCAAGCCATCCAAGTCGATGACCAGTGCCAGAAGGTTGAGGCGCTTGGCGGAGAGTTGCAGGACAATATTCGTCAAACCTCAGACCGCTCACAGCAGGTTTCCGACGGTGGCAACGAAGTATCGGCGAATGTTGAGAAGGCGTCGCACGGCGTTTCAGAGATGGAATCATCGATCTCGGAAATTTCCCAGAACATCCACGAAGTGTCCGCAGTCGCAAGAACCGCAGTTGATGAAGCGAACAAAACAACCTCGACCGTTGCGGAACTCGAAGAGTCCAGCGGTAAAATTGATAACGTACTTAAGGTAATCTCAACAATTGCCGAACAGACCAACCTTCTCGCCCTCAACGCAACAATTGAGGCAGCCCGAGCCGGTGAGGCGGGTAAGGGCTTCGCGGTTGTCGCGAATGAAGTTAAAGAGCTCGCAAAAGAAACGGCCAAAGCCACCGACGATGTTCGGAAGCTGGTTGAGTCGATCGCCGCCAGTAGCCACGCTGCCGTCGACGCCATTGGCAACATCGGTAATATCATCCGCCGAATTGACGATCACCAAGCAGCAATCGCTGCCGCAATCGAACAACAGTCAGCTACCGCAACAAGCGTGAGCCAAACGATTTCTCGCGCGAAAGACGTCACAACAACGATTCACGAAAGCATTCGAGATGTTGCGGCCAACGCGCTTGAGAACAGCGAGCACTCTCAGCACTTGCGAGATTCTGCGAGCGAGATGGCGACCGCTGCCTCCTCGATGAAGGCAGTCATTTCCAAGTTCCGCTACTAAATTCAAGACAGCTGAGCTGAAGTACTTTTCATTTGACTCTTTCCAGCGAAATGCCCATCTCTGCATTAGCGCCGTCCTGTATAGAGCGACGTAGACGGCGCGGGAGGACTTCATACCGATGTTTACAGGAATCGTCACACACAAGGCCCCGGTGACCAGTGCCGAAATTTCCGAGGGTATTCTACGACTGATACTCTCAACTCAGGATGGATTTACCGACCGCCTGACAACCGGCGCAAGCATCTCGGTCAATGGCGTCTGTCTGACTGTTGTCGCCTTTGACGCCAATACCGTGGCTTTTGATGTGATCGATGAATCACTCCGTCTGACCAATCTCGCAGAACTAAAGTCGACACATCTCGTTAACCTAGAACGTGCCGCCTCCTTTGGAGATGAGATTGGTGGCCATTTGCTATCAGGGCACATTCAAACTCAAGCGACACTCGCCGAGCGACACGAAACCGATAGCAACGTAGAAATGGTCCTCGCATTCGATCCAAAGTGGCAAAAGTACGTGATTGCGAAAGGTTACATCGCAGTAAATGGATGCAGTCTTACGATTGGCCGGGTCGAGGAAGGCTCTTTCAGTCTACACCTAATCCCCGAGACATTACGCCTCACCAACTTGGAAGACGCCGCCCCCGGGGCAAAGTTCAATATCGAATTTGACCACCAAACGATGACTATTGTCGAGACGGTCGAACGGGTAATGGCCTCGCGAGGTTAGTCGTCGCCACCTCAACAAGCGAATGCAAGCGTGACTCCTACGCCACCTTTGAGTCTTCCCACCCACCTTCACCGATGGATTCTAGTTGCCCCTGGGCTCTCGAGGCGCAGAGTAGACGCGCCGCTTCAGTCGCCGATAACCACCGTTGTTCCGGAGAAATGAGTCGAAGAGCACGTTGCTCATTCTCTTTTAGCCAGTGCTCTTCCCAACATAGAAAATGACCACCAACCCACTGACTTACCTGGCGTTCCAATCGATAGTCGGCCCCATCTGATTCAGTGTAAGCCGATAACTGGTGAGCTCGCGCGAAGGCGCTGGCATCCTCGTCTGAGAGCACAAGGCAATCGCTTAGGATAGTGTTAAAGACGTCAGACATTCGTTACCTCAATTCCCTCTGGGGTCTCTTGGAACATCGTCGCCCCCCCCCAGAAACTTAAACCTTCGACGCAAAAGCAAGGATTGGCTATGGCTCCTTGAATAATTTGCGCACAGTTGACTACCTTGGCACTAGTTCTATTCGGATTCAAGGGATTCACTGTACCTAGGGCTAAAAACACCTGAAATTTCAGTTATTTGGTACAATTGTCACGCCTCTTTCACAAAGTGCACGGAAATCGATAATAATTACGCGGTGCATTATGGCTCAAACGGAGAATCTTCGTCCCTCTATGACATGATGGCCATTCAACGCAGGTGAATCGAGGGCAAATCGAACCATCGCTGCGGCGACATCATCGGCGGTGATCGCTCTGTAGCGAGCCGCACCGCCTACCATAAATGGATTAATGCAGCGCATTAGAGGCGCCGCCAACGCTTCACCCAGGCGAAACTCATTACGAGACCCTAGCAATAAACCCGGGCGAAGAATGAAGAGGCGCAAAAACTGAAGCCGAGATAGAGCCTCTTCGACCTCGCCTTTGACGCGAGGATAAAACGCCATCGACTTAGAATCTGCCCCCACCGAGCTAACGACAACCAGAGTATCTGCGCCACTTTCCTTCGCCCATGATGCCGCGTCATGGACCATTCGAAAGTCTACATCGCGAAAAGCTTCCTGACTGCCTGCTTTTCGAATCGTTGTTCCCAATGTGATGAAACACGCTTTGGCCCGAACATTATCTAAATCTGCCTTCAGGGTTTGATACTGGCCCTCGACGAATCTCAATTTCGTATTGTCCAACGCTGGTGACCGACGCCCGTAGCAATACACGGTCTCGAGCTCGGGGCGTTCCACCAATTCTTTCACCAACGAGGTCCCTACCAATCCGGTCGAACCAAAAACAACTACCGCTGACATCCGCTCACTCTCCATCTCTCGAGGCTATGTCCATCCATCATAGATGAGTACATGTGTAATAAACTCACATTTCTCGTGTTTAAAGGCAAAAACCACCAAGTATCCTAGGTTTACCTCTCCTGCTCCCCGTCTTAACCCGATTCGATACTCACCACCGATACCAAACCAGTTCAACTATTTACCGTACTCCACGTTGCAAAAGCCCGACAAATGCCAGTACCCACGATACAATTCAGTTAATACGTGGGAGGTAGCTACATGTCACAATCAGCCACACGCCTGATTGAATCTGTCCGAACAAGCATCATCGGCGATGATGTCGCGATTGAAACTCCATTTGGGACAAGGCGGGTTACCTACGCTGACTATACTGCATCAGGCCGCTCGCTGGGATTCATCGAAGATTTCATCCGGCGAGAAGTTATGCCGCTCTATGCCAATACGCATACTGAAACTTCAGGAACTGGTCTCCAGACAACTCATTTCCGTGAGGATGCACGTAGGATCATTCACCAAGCGGTAGGCGGTGGTGAGGACGACTTGGTTATCTTTTGTGGCTCAGGTGCCACCGCCGCGATTAATAAGATCATCGATATTTTGTCATTAAGACTACCTACTGACCTGAACCAAAGACGTAACATTTTGGAAGCGCTCACGCCTGAGGACCGTCCAGTCGTCTTCATCGGACCATACGAACACCACTCAAATGAGCTCCCATGGCGAGAGTCCTTGGCCGAAGTTCGCGTGATACCTGAGACCGCTGACGGGCATATAGATCTCGAGGTTCTTGAGAAGGAGCTAGAGAAGACTCAAAACCGTCCAATCCGGATCGGAAGTTTTTCCGCCGCTAGTAATGTGACCGGCATCGGGTCAAAGACCGCCGAAATCTCCAGCCTACTCCACAAGTATGATGCCTTATCATTTTGGGATTTCGCTGCAGCTGGACCTTACGTACGAATTGAGATGAACACGCAGGAAAAGCATCCTCAAGTCCATCAAGCATATAAAGACGCAGTTTTCATCTCGCCTCATAAATTTATCGGTGGGCCAGGGACTCCGGGCATCCTTGTGCTAAAACGGGACTTATTCAAATCTCAGATCCCCACCCTTCCGGGTGGAGGGACAGTTACCTATGTCACAGAGGAAACACAGACCTATCACCGTGACCCAGTCCACCGGGAGGAGAGCGGTACGCCCGCGATTATTGAATCCATCCGGGCTGGTCTGATCTTTCAGCTCAAGGAAGCGGTGGGCTGGCAAGTAATCCGCGACCGAGAAGAAACATTCATTGAGCGCGCAATCGAGCGTTGGTCCGACCATCCCAACATTAGGATCCTCGGAAACGACTCGGCGTGGAGACTTTCAATCGTCTCATTCGTGATCGAATGTGGGAACAAGTATCTTCATCACAATTTTGTGGTGGCACTCCTCAATGACCTCTGGGGAATCCAGGCCCGAGGTGGCTGTTCTTGTGCTGGTCCCTATGGCCATCGATTACTGGGTATCGACCAACCGCAGGCTGAACTCTACGAGGAAGCCGTAAATAATGGATGCGAAGCACTTAAACCGGGTTGGGTGCGGTTGAATTTCAACTATTTCATCTCCGAGGAGACTTTCGAATATTTACTTCACGCGGTGGAATGGATTGCATCCCACGGGCATAAACTCCTCGAGCGCTACGAGCTGGATGTGAGTCGTTCCATCTGGAGACATAAAGACTGGCATCCGGAGACGCGAGCACTGCGCTTGGATGAAATTCGTTATACCGAAGGACACCTCGATTATCGGTCAAGACATGCAAACGAGCCTTCATGGGCCCGCGAAGCCTACAAGCGCGAGGCCGATACGATCCTCGAGGAAATCTCGGCGACACCTGACCAAGATCGAAAGACCGGTCTTAAAGAGTTCGATAGTCTTCGCTGGTTCATTCTCCCAAGCGATCTTCGTCAGACCTCTGCAGACCTCCACCACTGAGGCGTGAATTGATCATCGGAGGTTGCTGTGACATGTCGATCGGATGGACTCTGATGAACTAAGATTTGGCGGCCTTGGTCGTCTCGTCGGCAAGACCGGACTGAAGCAACTACGCGAGGCCAGTATCATGGTCGTGGGAGTTGGTGGGGTCGGCTCATGGACTGTCGAAGCATTGGCGCGCTCCGGGGTCGGTCGACTCATTCTTGTCGACCTCGACGATGTCTGCGTCAGCAACACAAACCGACAGCTCCATGCACTTAAGAGCACCGTCGGTAAACAAAAGATCGACGTTCTACGTGAGAGATGCCTAGATATCTCCCCGTCGACTCAGGTCGACGTCCAGCATACCTTTGCAACCCAAACCACAATACCGAGCCTGCTTGAACTCAAACCCGATGTCCTTGTCGATGCCATCGACCAACCCAAAAACAAATGTCTCCTTATTGATCAGAGCCGAAAGGCAGACATTGATGTGGTTACAGTTGGTGGTGCAGGCGGTCTGGCAGACCCAACCAAAGTTCAGGTCGACGACCTTAGCCGTGCCTACAATGACAAGCTTCTCAAACGGGTTCGTAAATCGATGCGTCAGGAATTCGGCTGGCCTCGCGGAGATAAGCGCTGGAAAGTACCCGCCGTTTTTAGCAGTGAACTCCCGGTCTTTCCGACCAATGAGGGAGAGGTCTGTGACACAGCGAGTCAAGCAGGTCCGGTGAAGCTCGACTGCGCGTCAGGCTTTGGAGCGGCAACCTTTTTGACCGGAACCTTCGGCTTCTTTGCAGCCCATCTTGCCATTGCACAGATCTTACGACGGCATAATATTTAAGGGGGGACGTTAAAAAAACCAGCCGATGTACCGCCAGGGGTGTACGCTTATACCAACCAGTGAGTCGATTAAGGTATGGGGAGGACCAAATGTCGAGGGCTAAGCACCTGCAAATATTCGTTTTTTTCGCTTTTATATCCGGATTTATCACCGGTTGCTTCGGAAATAGCTCGACGCCATTTATCGTGGACGGGGAGGTTCTGGAACCGCTTCGCGATTCTCGAGCAAACTGGCCGGACAACGACAACGGCTGGGTCTTCAAAAAAGGCTCGAACGACGACTCACCTGGCTGGTGCGACGCCAACGGATTTATCAACGCGCCCCTCAGTGAGGTTTGGCAGGCCCTCATGCATGAAGATGTTGTTGTCGAGCGTGCCCGCGTTGATGAGTGGTCGAAAGTTGGAAGCTGCGACGCCGAACCCTTCGAAGAATGCTTTGATTTCTTTACACATATGAGCGTGATGGGTGTCGATATCGATACAATTGTCACCTGGCGTTACGACGTCCAGGCCTGGGATGGTGATACGCCACTATCTATGGTCGTTCGGTATCAAAAGTCCTGGGGCTCGGACGTAATCGACCGAAATACTGGCTCGTTGATTCTGGAAGCCATCGATGAGCAGACGACCAGCGTCGAGTATGTTGGCGAGATTAAGACCTGGGGCAGCGATGACAGCGACGCAATGGAAAGTTACGCGCGTTCCTTAGTTGCCGACCTCGAAGCCTTCGTTGAGGGCCGCCCTCTACCGTGAGACCTTAGTCATCCAAGATCTTTCTAGCAGCGGCTTGGCGCCGCAACTTGCCTAGCCAGGCGAAACCAATCGGAATTGATACAACGCTGAGCATCAGCATTACCCCAAGCCAGGGTCGCGTTGTCCAAAGTTCACCAAGCCAATATCTGAATGCCTCAAAGTTTGAGCCTAGCTCGCTCATGATTCCTCCTTAAGCAATGGTAAGCTTGCGCTGTCACTGCTTCCTGCATAGATGCACTGCATGCGTCCGTTTTTGCAAACTCTCTGGCTTGAAATCCGCTCACAGCTCAGTGAAGTCGCCGGTTGGTTTTGGAGTAAACGCTCTCTATTTCTCATTTCACTGATTCTCTTTGGCTTTACAGCCTTCTTCACCGTGCCCCATGACAAAGCATGGGTGCGAGATATCAAAGCTCTCTGGCCCGATGGCAAAGCCTTCGCTAGAGCGGTCAGTTTTTGGGGCGATTACCCGTTCGTCGGGCTCATACCGGGCTTAGGCCTCGCTATCTTAGGCTTCCGCAGCCAGAGGAAAAACTTAGCACGGTTTGGTCTCGCACTGCTTCTCGCTAGCTCGACCGCCGGACTCACAACCAACCTCTTACGCAATAGCCTTGGACGCCCGAGACCCATGGCAAAGATGCCAGACGGCCTTTATGGACCATCACTCCAGTACAAGCTCCACGGCTCCCCCTCTGGGCATGCCGGTGCGGCATTTGGTGCTGCAACATTTGTTGCCGTTGCACTTCCGCCCCTCGGTGTTCCCGCCCTTGGACTCGCCAGCGGCATCGCTTGGTCGCGGGTCTATCTTAGAGCGCACCACCCGACCGACGTCGCCTTCGGAGCCTTTTTTGGGATCTGGGCTGGGGTCGGCTTTGGACTAAACTACAGGCGTCGAAATGAGAAGGTTTCAGACTCTGCGCCAAGTGGGTTCGAGCAGCGGTAGGTTCATTACGAAGTCTTTCGAGATGGTGATATTACCACCTCCCAGTGCATTGGCACCTAAGCGGTGTCTCAGGTATTTGCTTACCCATACGCCGTTTAAAATGTCTTCAAGGCGCTTGAGTGCTTTCGCGTCATCCGCGTGGTGAGTGATTGTCAGCGTTGATACAGCTCCTTGGGCCGGTTCCTCAACGAGTACCGCCTCAACTCGAGCTGCCAGACCCGCCACTAAAACTTTTGGCCGGAACGCGCGTTCACGTCTTCGCATTAAGGGACCAGCTTCCTCGAAGACGGTATGCTCTAGACGTGGTGTGAGATAGTCTTCTCCAAGAATACGCGATTTTGTGTCTCCCCACTTCGATGTGGCCGGATCAATCGTACCTGAAGTGAGCATTGGAATCCCAAACTCTTGTGCTATCTCGTCGCAAAGAAACTCCGTACAGCGATAGTACTCACCAGTGGTCATCGACGCGCTCACTTCAAACTCGTCTTTGACCAGCGGTGCACTCAGGTCAAAGTCAAAGTATCCACCTTCAAGCACTGCAGAAATCGCGAACCACCAATGCCTAAATCGATTCTCGATCGTCTTCGATATTTGTTTTATATGTGATGTATCAATCTGCAAAACAGTCAAAGCGTGTCTCTGTGAGTTAGTTGACTTTTGCCAAAGTGCACCGCTCACAAAAACCGAAGCCCCTTCGAAGAGCCGGTGATCTTCGAATAACAACGCCATGCGCAACCAAACATCGCTGTACGAACTTTGCCAGAACTTTTTTAAGGACGGCGCCGAATAAACTGCACGTGGAAGTAGAAAATAAACCCAACCGCTTTCATTTATTAGCGACAGACCTTTTTTTAGAAAACGATACGCTAAGTCAGCACTACCACGTAGAGAACGGTCTTCATCACTCAAGATGGCATCAAAGCGTTCATCCTTGAGTTCCAGTTCTATAGAGTTCACGTAAGGTGGATTTCCTAGAATAAGATCAAATCCTCCAGCCTCAGCAATCTCGGGAAATGCGTCGAACCAATGAAAGACCTGGTTGGCTTTTACCGTCTCTTCCCAAAAGGCCACAGTCTCGTTAGGCACACCTGTATCGCTCCAGATATTTAGGCGTTCGAGGGTTAAAAGGTGTGGCTCAAACTCGGGATTGGAAAGTCCTAAACAGGTCGCATACCAAGCATCCGAAAGAGTCTTAGCATCCACAGCTTCGCTGATTTCGTCTGCATGGCTCCCCAGACCGAGTCGAGTAGCTTTGGGAATCGAACATCTTAAGTCCTTGATAAGGCGTGGTGAGAGCATGCCTCTTTTTGGCTTCCATTCTGCTCCAATCAAGCTGTTTCCGACCCGAAAATGCCTCTGAAAAAATTCAGTCTTGGGTTCACACCCTCGAGTAAACAGCGCTGCCCAAAACGACACACGGCACAACCAAACACCAATTGGATCGAGATCAACGCCATAAACGTTGTTGGCGAGTTCTTTAGCTATCCCGACCTCAGCAGAAAGCAGTTCCTCAAACCACGTCACTAAGAATTGACCGGCACCACACGCCGGATCACAAACGCTGAGAGTGGCCAGTCCAGTCGAGGACCTATCGCCAACAATGACTGCACGTGCTTCATCGATGAGAGTTCTAACGATATGATTGGGTGTGTAATAAGCCCCAAGCTTCTTTCGACCACTAGATGCGGTTTCATTTGAGGACCTCGCGAGTCGCCACTGATGAAGAAGCCCAAGACTAATCGAGAGCCCAGCAGCATCACTTAAGTCCAACCCATAAGTACTGGGCTCAAAGGACGCAAAGAAAGCATCGGCATTTGAACAAGGGCGTCCCTCAGCTGCTTCAAGTGGATGAAGCCCCTCAAGCAAAGCAATCAAGGTCGACCGCGATTCCACATTCCGCGCCGAGAGACGCAAAAAAAGCGAGGTCAGCTCGACCACCCCGGTAAATTCAAATGCTGCCTCATCGCATGAGAGCCTCGCAAATACGTCATCGAGCCATCGCCAATACGCCCGAGCCTTCACTTTCTGAGTATTCACGATTTAACTAGACCTCTACGCCGTTGTAGACCGGGCTTCACGTTGATGGAAGAATCATCTCGAAGCAA
>JAYYQC010000218.1:0-17449 GCA_036128675.1 Myxococcota bacterium
GCACCTTTGAGAAATTCCGACGACCTGATACTTAAGTCTCCACGGTGCTCTCGTACGATCTCGCGACAGAGGGTAAGGCCGATACCGGTACCTGCATCCCGGGACTTTGTAGTGAAGAACTCCTCGAATACCTTCTCGCGAAGCTCAGGCGAAACACCGGGACCGTTATCTTCGACGCGAACATAGACCCAATTCCGTCCAGCTTCACAACGCTCTCCCGACTCAACGCGTATAAGTCGGGATGGTTCGGATTGTTCATCAAGGGCGTCAACCGCGTTACTCAGAAGATTGGAGATAACAACGCTCAAATGGGACCGTTGCGCTTCTAATTTCGGTATATCACCGAGCACAAGGCTTAACTCGACCGATTGAAGTCGAGCATCTAATAAGATGATAGTCTCCTGTACAATCTCGTTTAGCGATACATCGGGCGTCCTCTGAGATTGAATGCTCGAGCCTCGACGTAATATTTTTGAGAGCTCATCTAAACGCTGCGAGACCACGCCCAGCACCTCTACACCGGTTCTGATATCTCGCAGCTTGTTGTCAACCTCTGCGGACTCCTCGAACAATTTTTCTTTGAGCTTGTAACTGACAGAATCCAAATCACGCTCTAGTTGACTCTGAAGCGCGATTGTCGTGCCAATTGGATTATGAAGTTCATGACCAATAGTTGCGACATGCCGACCAAGCTCTGCCATCTCGAGATTCTTACGCAACGCCGACTTAGTCGACTCAACCTCCCTGAGCATCGAGAGCTCCAGCTCTGCGGTACGTTCATCAACCCGGGTCTGCAATTCGCGACTGAGCGCCTCAGCCGTGACCAACGCATCACTGTGCTCCTGCCCCCGCTGATTACTCTTCAGAACGATGAGCGCGATAATGCAGTAGTTCGCTAAATATACGCTGTCGATGATGCCTTGCGCGTAAAGAACATCATGAGCAATCGCCAAGATAAACACCACATAAACCCACCAAAGCGCCCGAGCGGTTCGATTGCCCGCCCGTGCTTCTCGCCAAACCCCCAGCGTTATGACGAGCATCGCGGTCGATGGTACGACTTGATAAACATCCACCAAGAGACCTAGATTCGAAGCCGAGAAAAGAAATGGTGCTACCGCCATCGGAAGCATTGTGCGGCTAATCCATTGCTGAATCGCTTTAAACCTCGGCGCGTCCAGCATCTCATACGCCACCCGTGCTACGACCGCTGCAGATAAAGGGTGCATTGCATACTCGATACAGCGCCGAAGGTGAAAAGCTTCGCCCGACACCCCAAGGCCGAGTAATTCAATAAATCTAGAAAATACTATTTGGCGAATCAAAAAAACCGAGAGGAGCACGATAAACCAAAAGTCGCGTCGTTGAACCTTCTGACGTCGATAGAGCGTTATATGCTGAAAGAGTAAAGCCAGTAGGATCCCCATGAGCGTAAACTCTCGAACCCAGGTCAGCGTGGATACTTGCCAACTCTTAGCCCCTTCTCGAAGTACCGGGCTCTTCCATGGTCCAGTCCAAGTATAATGCCAGGACGAGACATGCCAGATGATGTAGAATGCGTCGACCCGAGCTGGCAGGATAAATTGAGTGGATACACTCTTCCAAGCCGGCCTTTCATCAGCAGCAGTTTCACCTGGTTCACTCGCCAGTAGCGAAGTGAGGATCTCACCGCGGTCACTAATCAACTGTATTCTGTGCGCTGTCGCATTCTCAAAAAGCTCAACTCCAACAACTGTATCGGTGGACAGACGTGTGTCGACCCTTGCTACTAGAGTTCCAGCTTGGTGACGTTGACCGCTTCGTGCATCCTCGGGAAATTCCCCGGGTACCGCGATCCGCTTTGCCTTATCAAAACTGTCCTGGAATCCCCTACTGGAAACTTCGGGTATCTCGATGAAACGGTCGGGAAAAAAGGCCCATTGTCCTCGAAGTGCCAACTTAGACTGAGTGAGACTCGTCTCAGTAAGAGAATAAACGCCATCGTTTACAATAACAGTATCTGAGGCCGACGAACAAGCAGTCGACGCAACCAAGACCAGCAAGGTGAGAAGCCGTAAGTTGAATCCCCTATAGAAGTAACGATACATCACGATTTGATTCGACATTCGAATAACTCACGCTATGCTGGTTTAAGTCACATCGACTCGGTTTTTGAGTTTAGGAGCACCGTATCCTCAATACTATACTGCGAGACTGTCAGCCAAGCCCAAGAAGCGTCAATTAGGAGAAGGAAAACCCATCAATGTATCGCGTAGCTCTAAGCATAAGCCTTAAAATATCAGCCTTGAGCATCCTATCCATCGGCAGTGGTCCAGAAGCCCACGCGATGGTTGCAGCGTCGGCGGAGTCGCGCTTGGATGCCGATTCGACTCCAACCCCACGACAAGTGTCCCAATCTTTCTGGCAGGAATTGTCGCAAGCGCTCGAACGCAAGGATTTAAAGCGAGCGCGGACCCTGGTTGAAGGGGTTGAACTCAACACGCTCTCTCCGGATGCGCGGTCAGCAATCAAAGCGATTCAAGTGCTTCTTCAGGAACGCGAGGCTCTTCATCGTGACGTAGAGCCTGGCCCTAAACCTACCCCAATTGAGCCTAAGACCGGGCTTCCCTATGGAGCTTTTAGCCGTACGACCAACGAACGCATCAGTCGGTCTACCTTCGAGAGTCTCGACCATATGAGCACTCTCTTCACTCAAGGTATCAGCGCCGGGATCTCGTTACTGAACACGGAGATGTTCGACGGTAGCGACGAGGGAGCTTTCCTAATTCCCGCCGTGTCTGGCACTGCTTACGCCCTCTTTGGTGCCTATACCTTAAGCGGTGACAGGATCAGTCGTGGAGATATACCGCTGATCGACGGCATCGCCGTTTATTTACCAATTCACGCGGTCTTACTAACCAACAGCCTCTTCTGGGACGACATCAATTGGGATACCTATCCCTGGCTCTTCGCCGGGTCCTCCTTGGCCAGCCTTCCATTGTCCTACTATTTGAGTCAGCAATATGACCCAGACCCAGGTGATGCTCAGCTAATCCGTGACAGCCTTTTCTGGGGCGGACTCTATGGTTGGGGGCTCTACTTCGCATTCCACCCCGACGACTCTCCAAAACTTGGACGAGGTTTTCCAATCACTGTCTTAACCTCGTCGCTTCTCGCAGGCACTGCGGCATACTGGCTCGCGGGAAAAACCGAGTACTCTCTTGAACGCATCCGGGCCACCACTCTGGGAGGCTATTTCGGAGGTGTGGTGGGAGGACTTTTGGCCCTAGCTATCCAAACCGACAGTATCCGAGGGGCAACCACCTTGATGATGCTCACGTCGAGTCTTGGAGCACTCATTGGTTTCAATAGCACCGACCATCTCGATCAAATCCCCGAGGGTGCCGCTCTGATCGGCGATGCAGCCTCGGACCTCTCGATTGGTCCAGGCCCTCTTGCTTTCCGAGATTCTCAAGGCCGCACATCAGTGAGACCAGGACTTGTGCTTACTGGCCGCTTTTAGCTCGAAACCCCACCGAGAAAACGCTAAACACTGCAACATGAAGACCCAACGACCCTCAACCATCACACCGCTCTTTCTATTGCTGGCGACAGTGGCGGCGCGCTATTCCCACTGCGCAGCTGTAGAGATTGGCGAAAGTTGCTGCCCCGAAGAGCTCGGTATTCTGGAATGCACCCCACTTCCCGAGCTCACGCAAGCCGCGGATGGCCGCACGGTTGTCAGCGGATCACACGAGGTCGCGCGGTGTGAGGCAACCGAGGATGGCTATACCTGGCAGGTCTACGACGTCTGTAATAACGGCCGACAATGTTTGGTCGATGAAGACGGCTCGGCCTACGAATGCGCTTTTCCCTAACTTGCGCATCGAAACACAGTGCTTACCCTCATCGTAAAAGGATAGAGGTATGCATAACGACACCCCCACGTATATCGCAGAGACTGTGACGGCGCTCTACTGCGGTAAGACCATGGCCAATGAATTTTTCCCGAACTTAGAATTTGTTGACCCGCTGGTCAGAGTGCACGACGGCCCGCCGACGCTGCGGATGTTCGAACGCCTCCATCGGCTTTTCCCGTACACCGAAATCCGAAAACTCGAGCTGCGGCAGATGGACACCACCACCGGCGACTATGTCTTTGACTTTGAAGTGCACTACAAACGAACCCCGTCCCATCGCGGTCAACGAATGTGCTCAACACTTCACGTAAAGGGGAATGGAACGGCCGTCACCTATCTTCGCGAAGATTGGAATCGACCCTTTAACTTGAACGCAGAGTCCCTGGTATTTCTACACCCGCTGCGGCGCGTCCTCGGGAAGCTCTGTGGGATTTGACAGTCTCAATCCGAGTCCGCTCCCCCCAAATTCTTGAAGAGTTGCTTCAAGCCCCCCAAAAAACTACCGCTCTTGTCATCAGTTTTTCCGTCCAATGAAGTATCTGGTTGAGACTCCTCCTGCAGGGTTTCCGAGTCAACGAGCGTCTTGGACTCTAAGTACTCCCAGCGTCCGAGCGCATAAGCTTGAAGCTCCACCAACCAAGGATGTTGAGGACCTACGAAAGCATCCAACTCCAGCAACGACTCAAGAACATCCGCTACCTCTTCGACATTTTCGTTATTCGACAGAATCTTTGCAAAGTGATCAACTTCTTCCTCGACGAAAGCTTCCGCAACATCGGCCCAGAGTGCTTCCTCCGATTCGGAGAGTAAATCGGACTTTTTAGACCGATAGAGAATCTCAAAAGCGTCTTGCGCTCTTTCAAATACAAGCGCTTGCTGCGCCGCCAATCGACGCGTAACCGAAGACCACTCTGTTGCATCTTTTGACTTCGAGCTACTTCGCAGCCATCCATACCGTCCTTCGATGTCTTCTCGCTCTTCCTGACGTCCTCTAAGTTTTCCAGCCAAAGACGAGAGCGCGGCCTCAAGTGCTGCTCGTTCCTCTTTCACCTCTAATGAAGGCTGGTCACCTTCGAGCTTAACGGTATCAAAGGTCTCATCTTCATCGCTCTCCGCACCACCCCCAGAGGCGGATTCGATGGCTTCTTCCAGACCTTCGACTACGCTCTCAATACTCGTTGTGACTTCAAGCGGCTCCCACTCGATCGGTGGCGGTACATGAGGTCTAAAGGTCGAGAGCGCGCTGCGAGGCATGAGACGCTCTTTCGGAACTGCATCGGGCGTCGACTCTGCATAGGCACTGAGTTCGAAGCCTTCCGGAACAAAGGCCGGAGCCTCCAACACTGGCCTCCCAACGAGACCATCGGCAATGACACCTTCAACCCCAATCTTCCAAATCGGTAAAGCACCATTGGCTCCTGAAACTCTCAAACCCCTTCGCGTCATCGCTTTGTTGTTATCGTAACCAACATATGCCCCGACGATCCAACTATCCATCAAGGTCCAGCCTTCGGCATCCCAACGTGGGACGACCCCAAGAAATGTCGCATTGCGATACGAATTACTGGTACCCGTCTTTCCCGCGAGTGGCCAGATGACTCCATCATCTGTCTTGACCTCTGAGACCCTCCGGCCGGTTCCATTCTCGACAACATTTCTGAGAATCGCGAATACATTACCGCGAGCATCTGCGTCGACGACGGGATATCTCTCCATCGTAGTTTGATAAAGAACGTTACCGTCCGAATCCCGAATCTCATCAATGAGTGTATAAAATGACTCATTGGTATTAGCAGATGAAGGTTCCCAGCCCTCATCATTGGCCGCAACCTTTCCGCGGACACGCATTGTATCTCCGGTAATGAGACCACGGTACATAACCACAGCCTCTGACAATGTCAGTTCGGTTGCGCCCAGTGGCATCGCCAAAATAGGCTTCAGTTCAGAAGCAACACCGAGAGATTTAGCGAGCTTAGCAATATGTAGCATCGCCAATAGTCGGCGATAGTCGGGGTGATATATGAGTCTACGCAGACTATAGGGGGCGACTCCTTCGACCCAGTCAAAGCCCGCGCTCACCCATCGCTCGGTCGTAGTCAGAGCCCCGAGGCTCAGTACCCCTTCGACCTTCACATCCTCAAGCGGAATTTCACGAGGCGAAAAGCTTGGCCCTTCAAACTCAGCCAAAGACTGCCAATCTTCCCAAGGTCGCGTTGCACATGAAAGCTCTACTTTCCCCTGGCCCGACCATCGCGCATAGAGTTTCATCGGCGTCTTCAAAGACTCGGGACTCATGAGACTCTCCAAGAGACTCCGACTCTTATGCGTATGCAACTCTTTACAGAGCGGGATCTGACGGTGCAGATATAAAAAATTTCGACGAAGAGCAGAAAGCCGGTTTAACCTATCCGTCTCTCGTAGTTTCCGATTCGCTTCAACTCGGCGCCACTCTGCAGCGAAGCCTGTCCCATAATGAAGAGATGCGATCTCTAACGCATCCCCGGCAAACCCTCGAAGTTCCAAATCACTTTGAATTTTACGACGAGCCCATTCGAACGCGAGGACACCTTGCTGACGAGACGTATCAATGACGCCCCAGGTATCACGCATACGAATCAGGTAGGCCTTCTCAGACTCGTCGGGGAGCGGAGTCATCTCTAACCGTTCGGCCAGGTGCTCAAGGCGTTGCGGGTGGAGTTTGTCAACGAGATGATAGAGGAGCCATACCGAAGCAAGATTCTCCGACTTGGTCCCCGCGATGCTCATGTCCACGAACGGGCTAGGTTCGTGATCCGGTCTCGGATAATACCAACTGCCCTCAAATGGAAATGCGTTAATGCGATTGTCGAGTTTCTCACCAAGGGTCCAACCGAGTTCGAGTGCGGCTTCATAGATAAGAACCTTCCAGATCGATCCGAACTGTCTCTTCGCGTCAGTGGCTCGATTGAAATATCGATTCTTCGCCCCGCCAGCCATCGCGCGAACACGCCCCCCTTCCATCATTAGAATCGCGCCTTCAAGTAAAGGCGTGAACTCGAGGTCGCATTTCACTTCATCCGATTCAGGATCAATTTCGCGAACCGATATCTCTACGATTAGGCTCTTCTCTGATGGTGTAAGGGCTTTCCAGGCTGTAGCAACGTCACGCTGTGATGCCCTCGCCCAAGGCTGGCCTTTCTTTGCACGTATCACCTGGCGAGCGGCCCGAGATACCGCGGAATGGTCAAGAATACAGATCACGCCACCGCCAAGGTCTACGTGTCCTGTCTTAGTTTTCCCCTCACCCTCAACCTTTACGATATTGCCGCGGTAAAGGTCCCCACGAGCCAATGCAACCGCAGGGGCCTCAACCGGGGGTCTACCACCAACCTCCACCAAATCAGTAAACGAGAGTTTCTCGAGGTAAGAGCCAATCTCGCTGAGATGATGACGAAGCCCATATTGCGACCAACGTTGAGCAACTGCATCAAGTGTGGTTATAATCTGCAGACCTGAGTTGAGGGGATCTTCAATTCCAAGATGCTCAAAGAGTTCAGGAAATGGCGGCCGCGCCAAGCGTGCTTCCACTGCGTCGAGAGTAGTCGACGGCTTAAAACGAAATTCGCCCCGTTTGAATGGAAGCTCGGTTTGGGAGATCCGTGAAAATTTGGCTTCTTCCAGGCGACCTGTATCGAGCATTCGACGCAAGACATAACCCGTGCGTCCCTGCGCTGAGGTCTTTGCTTTTGTACGCGCACTCTCTGAACGTCCAATGAATGGGTTGTATCTTGCAGGTGCTTTCACCGATCCCGCGATAAATGCACACTCTTGAACATTGAGTTCCGAGACTGACTTATCGAAATAATAGCGAGCCGCAATTCCTAGACCTCGACCGTTCCCTGCCACATGAAATTGATTGAAGTAAAATTCGAGAATTTCATTTTTAGAATAATGCGCTTCTAACCGAAGAGCATTCAATAGCTCGGTCCATTTACTCTTCAGTGAGCGGTCCGGTCGATAATATAAATTTTTTGCGGTTTGTTGGGTGAGCGTAGATCCGCCGGCAACCAACCGTCTCGCCTTGAGATTTGCGAGCATTGCGCGAGCTATCCCAAATGGATCTACACCGGGATGAATGTAGAACCGCTCATCCTCCGCCGCGATAAGTGCGTCAACGCACGCCGGGGGAATCTCCGCAAAGGGCACATAAACGCGATGTTCTCTCGAAAAGAACACACCAACTTTCGTTTTACCGTCGCGATAGAAAACCGGAGATTCACGCGCAATAATTTGGTTAATGGACTGCCTGGAGACATGGTCACCCGGTTCTGAGACAATAAACTTCCAATAGAGCGCTGCGAAGAGAAGAGCCCCAAGCAACCCAAGTCGGATTGACCACCTAAGGGTGAGGGCAACGAAAGAAGTGCTATGTGATTGGCCCGCCATCGCGTCCTTGAAACGTCGTCGGAGATGATTGTCTATCTCACAAAACGTTTAGGAAGCTTTGGGCGTAAGTGCAAGTTTGAACGAGGCTTAGGCTACCAGCGATTCAACGTACTTTTCATGAAATGGGATATAGGGAACATCGTTCTCGATGATGCCAACACCAGTTGCATGCGCGCGTTGGGCCAATCCATCAAATAGACCGCAAAAGGATAAACCCTGAAGTTGGGACATTAGGAAACACTTGGATAGAAACCGAATCGAGCCTTCGGACGCCTGATCCTGACTCTGATGATTCAGAGCAGCCAAGCCGATCGACTCTAAAAGGTGGCGATGCATAATCATGGTCGCTTCATGCTTCTCTTCGAATTGAATCACCCGTCCCAGCATATGATGCGTTAAAGCGGCCAACTCATCGAGTGCATAACAATGAAGTGCCGCACGTGCCCGGTATCGATACTTTAAAAGCTCTTCACGAAGTTCATCCATCGCGACTTCGGCGGCAATCCCTGCCCGGCTCGGGCGACTGTCTTGTGGGCGAATGAGCGACATCGGTACGAAATCATCCCGAACAATCCCAAAGCCACGACGGTTGAAGATCATCCCCCAAAGGTCGAAGAAGAGCGCGCTGGGCAAGACCATCAGCTCGCTGAAGATCAAGAGTAATGAGACGGGAATAGACTTGCCTTTTGATTGACGGGCGTACGACCAAGCGCGAGATACATTGATCCCGATAGCTTCGAGAATGTGAATGGCACCGGCAAAGGCCTCAGGGCTAGCTGAATGACTCTGAAAAGTTGAATTCATCATAGTTATCTCCTGTCTGCGTGCCAGATAGAAAGCAAGGGGTGTGCCAGCCTGACCATGGAAATTTCCTCAACAAATACAGCGGAATACAAGATTGGATAAGAAGTTTTTCGTATTCGACAGAACCCCAGCACATCGATTGCCATTCCGATCCTACAAATATTGTTTGTAAAGAGTGCTTTTCCCGAAGAAGTCCTTTCACTAGACTCGACGTATGACAGAAAGCGACAAGCCGTCCGAGCCGCAAATGACACCGTTAACAGCCCTCAAAAAGTGGGCAGACGACCATCTCAGCGAGCCATCCGTTGAGCCAGATGCGGAGGACGTCCTCGAATTCGAAGAAGGGGATGATCTCACGTGGCCGGAGGGAAAGCTCTTCGGACAGGTGCTGACCGGCGGAGTTTGTCTGTGCTCAGGCGACGATATCGTCTTGCAGCTGGAGCCGGGAGATTTGTTTCCAACGCTCCCAGCAAACTCAAAGTTTCGGTTACTCGCAAATGGCCAACCAACCTCGAAGTGCCGATGGCTCGACCAAGACGCTCTTGGCGAAGTGACAGTGGAACTGACTCAACTCGAGCTTGCCTATTGGCGAGATATCTCCGAGTTGCTGGCGATAGAAACCAGTCAGCCGCAGACCGCGGTAAGCGTTCATGAACCCGGCGAACTCCTCATTCGGGAAGGTGAACAATCGACATGTATCTTTGAGATGATTGGTGGCGAAGCTGAAGTCGTCGTAGGCGGCAATATCGTCGGTCAAATTCACAGCGGTGAGTTCTTCGGAGAATTTACATTTCTCGTCGAAGCACCTCGCTCCGCCACAGTTCGAGCAACCACACACTGCACCGTTCAAGAGATCTCTGCCGATGAATTCGAACGTCTGATAAAAAGCCGGCCTCAAATTATTCTCGATATTGCAAAAGACCTCGCGAAAAGACTTCAGTCGACCAATCAAAAGGTTGATAACCCCAAGCCGGCACCACGCGCTAAGTCTCAAGCCGGCGGAGGTCGTTACCGATTACGCGTTCGCACGTAGGATCCGATCGCCGAAAGCATTATTTCCCCGATTAGCCGATAGCCCTCCTCTCGGACTGCTTGCCAAAGGCTTTCTAAGGCGGAAATCTTTAATAAATGGATTCCACCGATGCTCACATGCTCCCAACGCGATGGAGTCACGTTGCCACCGTGACATGCGTACTCATGGGCGCGCTGTGCCTTCGTGTTGTATTTGCTCCGAGTCCTCAGCATTGGATGATTGTAGTCGCTCCAGCGGCAATCCTAGCACTACTGACCGTCGTCATCTCAGTGCCGCAGACAGGGTTGTTCCCCGCTGAACTGAGCTGGGTAGCGGGATTGGCCTCCCTCTACATTCTTAGTGCAGTGTGTTTGGGAGATTGCGCTCAGTGGCTCGGCGTCGATCAGATCGGGCTGGGGCTATTCAGTATCGCCACAGCCAGTCTTGGAGTGGTGTTACCCCCGGTGAACCGAACGTCCATCAATCAGAAGACCGACTGACCTTCGTCTCCTGTGTCGTGACCCATTGCTTTAAATAAGACTCAAGCAACGAGAGCGGTAAAGCGCCACGGCTTAAGACCTCATCATGAAACGCGCGAAGGTCAAAGCGCGAACCCAGCGCAGCGGACGCTTCGCCACGCAGTCGATTTATGGTTAACTCTCCAACTTTGTAAGCCAAAGCTTGACCCGGCCAAGCCACATAGCGGTCGACTTCTGCTTGAGCGTTGTGTGAAGACATTGAGCTGTTAGCAAGCATAAATTCCACTGCTTTCTCACGGCTCCACCCTTTTGCATGAAGCCCAGTATCCACAACAAGACGAAGGGCTCGCCACATTTCGTAAGAGAGCTGACCAAACTGATCGTAGGGGTCACAGTATAAGCCGCAGGCCTTGGCCCCCATCTCATAACCCAATTGTTCCGCATAAAGAGCCCAGCCTTCCACAAATACCGTAAAGGATAGAGTTTCGCGCCACGGATGGAGACCCTGTGATGCTAGTTCTTGTGCCAGGGCTATTTGCAAATGATGCCCTGGCTCAGCTTCATGAAGTGCCAATGCGCGCATCTCATACTTTGGGCGTTCATCCAGCTTAGAGGTATTCACGATAAACCGACCAGGTTTCCCGTTTTGAGATGATCCCGAGTAGTAATAGGCGGTCGGGGCTCTCTCTGCGACAGCAGAATCCATCTCTTCAAAACCAAACGATAACCGAGGTAAACGATAGAACAAGCTTGGCAGGTAGAGGTCCACTTCTTTCGCAATCACCGCATAATCACGCATCATCTCTTCTGCCGAACGATAGTAAAACCGAGGATCCGTTCTAAGATGATTCAAAAAGCTCTTAAATTCCCGTCCGGCATTATGATTCCCAGAATACCAAGGTGTACGCTTTATGACATGGTCCATCTTTGCTCGAATACGTTGAACCTCCCGAAGTCCTAATGCATGGATTTCATCCGGACTCTGATTTGTAGTGGTATAATGCTGAATCAATGCCGAATAGAACGCCTCACCATTCGGTAGGTCGTAAGCAGCGACACTTTCACGTGCTCCAGGTAAATACTCCTTTAGGACAAAGTCTTGATAACTTTTCAGGCTAGGAGCTAAGCTACGTAAAAATATCTCGCTGGCTTCTTCAACCTCTTGCTTGCTCAGGCCTTCAACTGCAAAAGGCTTTAAGAGTGGATGGGTTAAAGGTGACTCTAAGTGTGAGGGTGTCAATATGGCACGAACCTGTTCACCGACCCCCTCCAGCACTGCACGCGGTGGGGTATTACCTCTCGACATCCCCCTCGCCAATAGAGCGACTTCTTGTTCGACCATCTCGCCCAACCGGCCCAATCGAATGAGGTAATCAGCGCGTTGCTCTGCTCCTGCAATAGGAAGTCTATTGGGTAATTGCATGAGCCAAGTTTGGAGGCCATTGAGCTGAGTGAGCCGTTGTTCCTCGCGATTAAACTTCCGCAAACGAAGCGCATCCTCTCCTTTGACGATCAAAAGCTCCAAGTCCAAGCGCTCACGTTCTTCTAGGTCGCTTCGCTCAGACAGAAGAGATCGAGCCCGCGTAACTCGGTTTTCCAGGGATAGATAGTATGACTCCCGGGCTCGATCAGACAGGTCGGGAACTTGGCGGTCGTATTCACGATGCCCCCGCATGCTCGCAGAAATCGGATTTGCTATAAATGCAGCCTCAAGCGCTTCATCGAGAATCGCGTTCACCAGAAGCGTCGATTCCGAGGTGCTCGAACGCTCAACGGGCTGAGAGATGACCTGCGGTAGCGTTGACTTGCAGGCGATTGAACAGAAAACCGAAAGTCCTAAGAGTAAGCGCATGAGTAACCTCCCGCAGCGATGCGTAGCGCCGTGTTCAACGTAACTCAAGGAGATTAACGTGGAATCAGAAAGTGCGGATTAAAGAGAATCTACCCACTGAGCAATCACCGCTTTATGCGTATCAGAAAAGCCGTCAAAGATGACGCCAACTTCGCAGACATTCATCGCGCTTTTCCAGACAACTTTCGCGGTACCGCTGACCTCTTGGCCTTGAACAACAAAGTTCAGTGACAGGATGGTTCCCCGATCACAACGAAGTTCCTGGTCAGCATCCCGAAGCTCTAAACGCGCACCGCGCTTTGAAATATCTTTGAGCCGCGAATCTAGTGAATGCTCATCGAATTCTACATGACACTCAAGGTCACTTTCTTTGCGCTCTTCAATTCGCCGGTCAGTACTGGATACCTTTACAGGGGTATTCGTCTCAAAACGGGGCTCAGTTCGCCGCTCGGTTGGTGAACCGACAAAGGCGTTCTTGACCATCAATCGAGATACGACCAATGCGAGCCGAGTGAAGTCGACTGGTTTAGTCACCAACTCATCACCACCGGCTTCCAATAACTCCGCCTTCGAATAGCGGGCCGCGTAGGCAGTCATGAAAACGATGGGTGCACCCTGGAGGCGAACCCCTGACGTGAACTCCGGTGCCTCCTCCTGGTAGAGACCTTTCAAGATATTGGTGATCTGGACACCATCAAGCTCCGACCCGGATAGCTGGATATCCATCAAAACAAGTTCGTACTTGTGCTTCTTGAGCATCTCAAAGCACTCACGGGCATTTCGGGCTCGTACTAAATCGTATCGTCCCCTTAACGAAAGCTCTGCAACTTCCCAATTGGTGTCCTCGTCCTCGACGTAGAGCACTTTTTCCCTGGGTGCCGCCGCAGAGCCGGTTCCGCCTCTGGATGATATTTTCTTTAAACCCATTCTGCCTTTCACCTTCACGCATCGACCGGACAATAGCCATCATAGAATAGGTCAGGTCGTTCGAACAATACAATGACTCTCAAGCCACGAAACAAATCATGCTTGTTCAGGTTGATTCGGCAGATCGATGGTGAAGGTACTACCCACACCTACCTCACTTGAGACACTCAGCGTACCACCGTGCAATTCAACTATCTTTTTCGAGATAGCCAAGCCCAGACCAGTGCCTTGATGCTTGCGTGTGTGAGAACCATCCGCTTGACGAAAGCTTTCGAAGATCGCTGAAAGATCTTCGCTCGCGATTCCTATCCCTGTATCCTGAACGCTTAAACGGACATAGCCTGACTCAGCCGAGCTCACCCGAAGTGTCACCCGACCGCCCTCTTCGGTGAATTTGACCGCATTTCCCGTCAGATTCACCAGAACTTGGGTCAGCTTTACTTTGTCGCAGTAGAGCGTCTTCGGGGCCGCGTGCTCATCGACCTCCAAGGTGATACCTTTGCCCTCGGCAAGGCTTTCCAGGGTGGCCATCGCGTCTCGAACCAGAGCTTGTCCATCATGGTTTTCTGGGTAGATGACCATTTTACCCGCGTCCAGCTTTGAGAAATCGAGAAGGTCGTTAATGACGTTGAGTAGGTGTCGTCCGCTGCGTTCGATACGCGTTAAAAACTTTGTGTGCTCTGGAATATTCCCAACGAAACTCGACTGGGTTTCCTTTACAAGCGTCCAGCCGCATTCCGGGCAATCGGGTGCCGCCTCCTCGGGGTCAGACTCTCCATCATCTTCGAAAACCGAATCACAGCCCGCGCATACCCATAAATCTTTGTGACTAAAGTGGGCAAGGAGCGGTCCGGGAATATTGACGATTGCATTCAGTGGCGTTCGTAACTCATGCGACATATTCGCAAGAAACTCGCTTTTGAGTTGGCTGGCTTCCTCTGCGACTTGAAGGGACGACTCCACTGCCTCTTGTGCATCCGCGAATCGTTTCGCCAGGATATAACTCTGAACTAAGAGGAAAGCCCCGAGACCATAACCAACCATATACGGTAAATCGTGTAGATCGTTGGCCTTCAAGACATCCGAGATAGCTGTCGCAACCACAATCATCAAACCGCCAAGCACTAAGAGCGCAGCTCGCTCGCCTTCAGAGACAACGCGTATCAAATGTACCAGAGCAACAACGCTAGAGATGCCGAGGATAGCGTAGTAGCCGTTTATTAGCCCCGTAAAGAAGATTGGGTTTCCCCAAATCGTAATGAGACAGTAGACAGCCATCGCAACGCCAACCAACTGAACAAACCGCTTCAGCCATGGCTTCGGTAGGATTGTGTAAATAAAGACACTGAACCCGACGAGCGCCAAGTACATCGTAATGTACTCCAACCGAAGCAGTAACACGAATGCATCTTGCGAAGGTTCCTCGGCACTAAGCTGATAGAAACGACTCGTGACCAGATGACGGGCGGCAATCACCATGCAGAGAAGAGCAAAAGCCAAGCTACTAGAATCCTTCCGGCGCAAAGCAAAAAGGATCAGATGGTAAAGACACATCATAATAATGAAGCCGAAAAGCCCCATGTCTCGAAGACGTTCCCAATGAAGGTCAGTGCTAAGCGATCGATAATCCCCTAAAACGGGGCTGTACTGAAAGCCACCGCGAGCATGGTGAAAGTTTGTAACCTGATAACGCACCCAGATGAGACCGTCATTGACCGGAAGTTTCGTAACGGTCGAAAACCACAACGGAATCTCTGTCTCAGCGTTCGTTCCCAAAGCACCGTGATGGATCACGGTGCGAGTGTTACCCGAAATTAAATCAATCCGTGATGCACTCATCGCATTTTCGACCCGCAACCCTAAGCTCTCGAGGTCGCAATCGCTCGGTAATCTCAGCAACATCCAAGCTTCTGCAATCTCCGACGATAGCTCGAGATGCTCACGCAGAGCAGCAAAGCTCACCGGAAGCTTAAGACTTACTTTGGAGTCCCCAAATAACTCAGGCTCAAGCGCCTCGGCTGGACTAAGAGTATTATTGAAAACCCAGGGGCCGTTGAGCGGAAGGCCCTGACGGCTTTTCAGCGTCTCACAAGCTACGGACAGCGCGGATAGTCCTTGCGAGGTGTCGCTGGCGTTCGCGAGCGACGGGAGCGCGCAAACGAAGGCGATTGCGAAACAACATCGAAGTATCGGGCGATAGAACGTCACGGCTGGAGTCTAGGGTAAAAGAACGTTGACGTCGAATTGTCGGCGACGGACGGAGCTCAGGTCACTCAGTTAAGCTCAATGCGCTTGCTCAGCACGCGTAGGCTCGTTCGATTCTTTGGAATCAGTCGCAGGACGTCGCACTGGCTTCGCCTGCTGTGTGCCTTCACGCATTTTCTTACGTCTCATCAGTGGCGTTAATTGACTTTTCATGACCTCTGACCTCCCCTCGTCAAGACAGTCGTCGAGTATACATGACTTGTGTTGAAGTGAGAATCAACATTTTTACATGATCTGGGTTGTTTTTTCCACATGCGTCTTAGTAGCATTCCGCAACGGCGTCTAAATCATCAATACCCGGATTAGCATCAAAGGGCCGATACCCTGCGTAACAAATCGCGCCAGGCATATCCACAAGGTCAACCCATTCATCTCTACCCTGGTACTCCGAGACAACAATCTCGCCTTCACGAAGAGCCCCGTCGAAGAGCGCTCGAAAGCCATCCGAGTTCGAGTCAAGGTCAATTCTACCGGTTACAGCTATCCGGTCATCTCTTGTACATACCAGCCCGTAAATCGCATCCGAGCCTGTCCACTGAGAACGCCAAGTATGAAATTCAGAATGCGACGCGTCATAACGACGCAATGTGCCATCAATGTTTCCATCCAAATCACTGGTATAGCCAGCGACAACCAAGCCTCCATCTCTGAGGGCACAAACTCGGGTAAAACTCTCGTCTTCATTCGCATCAATTTGTTCGCCCTCAAGCAGACGTCCCTCTCGATCAAGTCGACCAATCCAGCCATCGAGAGAAGCCGTTGTGCCCTCGAGAAAGAGAGCACCATCGGTAAAACCGACAACCCAGATCGTATTGTCTTGAATAAATAGACCAGTCGCAGAATCGGTCCCGTCTGACCTGACCCGTGTACTCCATAGAGGTTCGCCGGCGAGACTGTATTTGGCGATGAAGGCGTCCGCATCCTGCCGCCCCTCTTGAATGCCACTTCCGCTTACCAAAACACCGTCATCCGCAAGAGTTAGTTGATTGATTGCGCCCAGACCAAGGAGCCGACTCCACAATACGACGCCATTGGAATCTAGGGCGCTTAACGCTCCATCTGAGAAAAGCGCGTTGCGTTCACCTTCAAAGTCACCGGTTGAAACGCCGCCAGCAAAAATGGTTCCGTTGGAATGAACGCCTATATCCAAAAGGACGTCCACACCGGCGCTGCCTAAAATAGTTGTCCATTCAAGCTCGCCCTCAGCCGAAATCAGAGAGACAAAGCCATCGTCCTCTCCTAGCCCACCAGCGGTCCGCCCGGTGAGTACGAGGGACCCTTCATCTGAGAATCTCGCAATTCCGAGGGCCTGGTCGGTGCCTGACGTTCGAATCCACACCGGGGCCTCAAGAGCACCGATATTTGTCGAAACGTCCTCTCGTTCACCACAACCAAACAAGAGGACTGCTGAAATAACGCTTGTAATCAAAGCCTTCACCGACAGCCTCCAACCTAGCGCGATCACCACCAGAGATTATACCAATTCAACTTGACTCCTAACACCTTGACCATCTCGGACCTACCTTTAAATACTCTCCAAGCACCCGAGTGAGAGACTATGAGATTACGACTAGAGCCAGCGATACAGCGATCCCAGAGGTGGGTTAGAAAACCCCGGTTTGTAGATACCGCGCGCCAAGCGATTGAGGCGGAAATGTCTACAAAAGTGCGCTCGATGAAAGAAGCACAGCGCGGCGTCGCTGACGCCCAGAGCTTAATGCGGATCGGTGAAGGTTCCCTAAACTCACAACGCCAGATTGCCACACGCATCCAAGAGCTCGCGATT